>JBBQUE010000310.1:0-4926 GCA_038212805.1 Bryobacterales bacterium
CATCATCGCAATCTCATTCACCAGGCCGATGTTGATCATGCGGAAGGTATTCTCCAGCAATTTCACCATCTCCGCCACCTGGGTGGAACTTACCGGCACCACGTGCTGCAGCGCCTGGCCATAAAAAAGCGCGCCTAATTCCGTACAGGCGGGAGTAACGCCGCCCACCACTTTAGGGATATTGTGAGTTTGAAAATTCGGATACCCAGGATCCACGCCCTCCGGCGAGAAGCACAGGAAAAAGTCCTCGCCCACCGTCAAGCCGTCCTTGGCCAGCATCGGCAGCACCACTTCGTCCGTGGTTCCAGGGTAGGTGGTGGATTCCAGAATCACTAGCTTTCCCGGTCCAAAGTTCCGCGCGATCTCGTTGCAGGCGTTGTTGATGTACGTCATGTCCGGATCCTTCGTTTTGCGCAGGGGGGTCGGGACGGCGATGTTGATGGTGTCCAGCTCTTGCACCACGCTGAAATCAGTCGTGGCGCGAATCAGTCCGGCTTTGACCAGCGGACGTAGAACTTCGGTAGGGATGTCCTGAATGTACGATTCACCCTGGTTGATAGCATCCACTTTGGACGCCAGAACGTCGATCCCGACAACATGGAACCCCGCTTTGGCAAACTCAACTGCCAGCGGGAGGCCAACATAACCTAATCCCACCACGCCCACAAGGGCGGTCTTATTCGTGATCTTCTCCCGCAACGCGAGAGCAATGGAAGCCATGGATTGCATCTCCGCTTAGTGTAGCGAATCGAGCCTATTGGTGCTCCACTTTGAGATCTTCCACCGCCGCCTTGCGGGCCGTCACCGCGCCCCGTCCGGTTTCGAACAGCAGCCGGGGGCCATCGCCAGCCGATCCCAGAATGGTGCTGCCGTGGTTCGATTCTTCCACTCTCAGAGGGGGCCCGTATTCGTTATGCGCCTCACCCCGGCTGGTGGACATGCGGAGGTCGAACCTGGTTGCGGGCGGTAGCGCCACGTCGATCTCGCCCGATTTGGTATGGACGTCCATCTTCGGTAGCGGGCCTTTTCCGGGCCGGATCTCGATGTCGCCGCGGTCTAAGGTCAGGTTCAGCGATTGCGTGAAATCACTGATCTGCACATCCCGCGACTTCGAGTTCAGGCGAATCGGCCCCGTGATGTTGTTGGCCGTAAACTCGCCGGGGCCCATGTGAAGCTGGCCCGGCAGTTTCTCAAATTCCAGGTTGGTCTGCGCGCCTTCGATGCGCACCGGCATGGCCAGGTTCTTGAGTTGGATCTGCCCCAGGAACTCGCCATGAATCGTAACCTGGCCTTCGATATTTTGTAAATCCACATCCTGGCCGCGCCCTTTCAAATCCAGCGTGCCTTTGATCCCACTGGCCCGCACCACATCGCTGCGGCGCAATTCCACCCGCACCGGACCGCCAATGGAATCCAGCCGTACCCCCGCGTTTTCGCTGACGATTTCCACGCCACCCGTGATATCGCGGATGTCGAAGTCTCCCACGCGGCCATGCGCCTCAACGCTGGAACCCTTTGGCACCGTGATTTCCAGATCGGCCGAGACCCGCAGGTGGTCATTCACGCGCTCCTGATTCGTACGGATAATCACCTGATCGCCCTGCACCACCAATTCCAGCGGCGTGCTGAGGTTTGCCTGATCGGCTTCGCTTTGCTGAAAGGCGCGGATTGATTTCCTTCCAGTGACTGTTACTTGGGCTCCGGTCCCGCCGATGATCCGGGCGTTGCCCCGGAAGTTCTCCAGGATCACGCGCGACGGCTTTTCAAGGGTCTTCGAAGCTTGGGCGATCGGATAATCGTACGACTCTCCCATGTTTACCACCATTCCGCGTAAGGATCTGCCGTTTGGGAACCAGGTCGAGTGCCGGGCTGTATAGACCCCAGACCCGATCAGGCACAAAACGATGATCGCCACCCATTCTCCGCCGGCGATCCCGCTTGTGGGCAGTGGCTTGGAGTTCGCCGCCCAAAAGAGAATCTCAATCAGCCGCAGACCGCCCCACAGAATCAGCAGGAAGGGCCAATAGCGCGCCAGCATGTCGGCCACGGGAATGTTGGGCCAGACGTTGTGCAGCAGAAACGCGATCCCCACCAGGATCAGTAACAACGGACCAATTACGGAAGAACGTCTCATACGGTAGGCCCTCCTTGGGGGTTCCCGCGGCCGGATTTTTCCATCAACTTCATCAAACCAAACACGATCAACAGCACCGGCCAGCTCCGGCTGAAACGTAATCCATCGGAGTACTCAAGCGCCATTAGCGTCCCCAGCGTGATCAACATCACCGGTCCGCGGATGGCCTGGATCAAATCAGAGTTGAGGGCGTTCATGGCCAGCCTCCGTAGGTTGAGCCGTGGGCGAAACCGGTTGGTACCCATGTTGCGCCAGGGGCGAAACCGGTTGGTACCCATGTTGAGCCGTGGGCGAAACCCGCTCATAAAGCATGTAAGCGCCCAGCACGATCAGGGCTACCGGCCAGTAACGAATCACTTGTGAGAACCGCAGAATCTCCAGGGTGTTCAGCAGGAAAAGCGTTCCCAGCGCGATCAAAGCCACGGGCCCGGCCGGGAAAGAGGCCGTCCGTCCGTGCAAAGGCACCAGGCTGGAAAACTCGTCCACCGCCTGGCCCGCCTGCCGCCTGCGGGCGGTGTGGTAAGCCTCAAACGCCATGTAAAATATCCAGACCCCGATCAACATTCCGAACAACGGCTCCATCCCGAATGCCGCATTCGAACTTACTATGCTGATCAAAACTCCCAAAATCACCACGTGTACCAAACCCTTCACGTATTGGCCGTTATAAATGGCGCCCACTCCCGGTATCAGGCCAAGCAGGAAGGCCAACCCTGGCGAGGCGCCCGCGTCCGGCCGGGCGGAATACGGAGCGGGATCAGGCGCGGTGTACGGGGAGTAGCCCGGCGCGGCGGCGGGGGAAGCGCCCGCAGTTACAGGGAAATGCTCAGCGCAAAAAACCGTGCTCTGTGAAGGCCGCTCGCAAGCCGGACAGAGAGCCTTGCCGCAGGTCCGGCAAAAAGCGACGGCCGGGGTTTCCGGATGGTTAACGCAATTCATGGTTCTTCCCTCTTTCCTCTATGCCCCGGGTTCATGCCCGGCGCTCCTTCTTTACTTCTTCTCTTCCGCGCCCGGTGCAGGAGCGGCCGCCGCCGGAGCGTTTTTCTGAAGCTCCTGCTCCTGGTCGGTCCACTCTTTCATCCGCGATTGCAATTCCAACACCCAGCGTAAATTCTCGTAATACTTCATGGTCCGGTCCCACGTCCGGTGCATCCGGCCATCCGCCGCCATGTAAATCTTGGCCGGATCCAGATCCGCCGGGCTCAATTGCCGGGGCTGAATCCCCGCGAAACGGGCAATCATTGAGAACGAAAGCACCGTCATCGCCATGCCCATCATGTAGCGGGGCTGCAGTACCGCATCGAACAGCGATTCAAACCGTGTTCCGAACACCTGTCCGGCCACACTGCGCCGCCACCACGTTTGGCGTACCGAAGGCGGGCGCACATGCAGAATGCGGGTCAGCAGTTCGGCCGGGGGCTCCACCACCGCGGCCCGTTCCATAAAGTCGACTGCCCCAGTCACGTCCTCAAAAAGCTCCGTACAAGCCGCGCAAACCGCCAGGTGCCCTTCAAATTCCGTTTTCCGGCTGCCGTGGAGATCGCCGTCGACGCAATCGCACAGCAGGCTTTCCAGTTCAGCGCAATTCATAAACGTATCCTCCTTTGCTTCAGGACGCGGGCCAATTCCGCACGCCCCCGGTTCAGCCGCGACTTCACCGTACCTTCCGGCACGTTCAGCACTTGCGCGATTTCACGGTAATCCAGTTCCTCTAAATCGCGCAGAATCACAGTTTCCCGCAATTCGGGCGAAAGCCTTTGCAGCGCCTCCTGCAGAATCTCGCTGGCTTCGCGCCCGGCCAGCATCGCATCCGCGCGCGCCATGCTGGAGGTTTTTTCCTCCAGCATGGGGCCGTGTACTTCCATGGAATCCGTGGCCCGTTCCAGGCGAGTCCGCCGGTAATGATCGATTAAAAGATTGCGGGTCAGCCGCGTCAGCCACACCGTGAAGGATCCTTCTCCAGCGCGGAAGCTCTTTAAGCTCTTGAAAATACGGAGAAAAACTTCCTGCGTCAAGTCCTGCGCCTCGGAATCCTTGCCGGTAAAGCGATAGCAAATACCGTATACCCGCCGGGTGTGGATTCTGACGAGATCTTCCCAGGCGGCATCCTGGCCAGCCAGGCAGCGTGTTACCAAATCGAAGTCAGAGTCCAGGGTCGTGCCTGTCAAAGTGGTATACCCGCCGCCTACCGTTGGGCCGGTTTGGGAAGCCATGGCAAACTCAGCCCAGCTCCATTTCGCTGGGGGCATGAGTGTGATTTGTGCGGCCATTCCCATAATCGCTTCCGGTCTCCTGAAGGTTTTGGCCCGGTTATTTCGTTTACCGGTTCCCAATCAGTAGAACGAAGATTTAAGATAAGAAGTTCGCTTGAATCCAAGATCTACATTCTAGCGGCAAACCTCTTGGTCTGTCATGGAAGGATGCCGTCAACGCAAGCCCTAACAAAAAAATGGAAACACGCCGGTTTCATACTGGCCGCACTCAGCTTGGTAATCGCGGCACTTGCCCTTTTTCGTTGGCGGAAGACCACGTTTCATTGGGATCAGTTTTTTGCCACTTTGACGGCGGTGGATTGGCCATGGCTTTCGCTGGGTATATTCCTGATGCTGGTCACGTACTTGGTCCGGGCCTTCCGTTGGGAGGTAATGCTGCGTCCTTATTGTCCGCAGGTCGATTTCCGCGCCTTGCTTTCGGCTACGGTTATCGGGTTTACGGCGGTAGTGGTGCTGGGGCGCGCGGGTGAACTGGTTCGCCCGTATCTGATTGCAGTGAAAGAACGTGTGCCCTTTCCT
>JBBQUE010000311.1:0-4922 GCA_038212805.1 Bryobacterales bacterium
GAACTGGTCAGCGTGGATCCGGGTTCCTTTGCCGAAGATATCGGACTGATTGAAAAAGACGTGATTCTGTCGATCAACCGGCAACCGGTTTCGTCCATTGACGATATCCGGCGTATCCAGGGAACTTTGAAGGCCGGGGACGCGGTGGCGTTCCGCGTGATGCGGTCGAATCAGCTGGGGCCGCGAGGCGCGGGACGGCCCCAATGGACTAGCTTCTTCCTGTCCGGTACGCTGCCGGTCCGGTAACTTGGTACCATTAGGTCAATTGATGAAAATACAGACTCTTTTAGTGTGTCTATTAACGCTGGCAGTGCCTGCGTTTTCAGCCACGGCGAAAAAAGCAAAAACGAAGCCGACGGCGAAAAGACCCGCTGTGGCTCGCCCGAAGATCAAATCCGTCCGGACGCGGACTCCGGCTCGATCAAAGACCGTCACCAAGGTATCCGCCAGAACCGTCCGCACCAAGGTCGGCAGCAGGGGCCGCCGGGTTGCAAGCCCGTCCGCAGCCGCTGCTTCGCGAAGCTTGCTGCAGGGCCAGCCCTCGACGGAGCGGTTCCACGAAATCCAACAGGCGCTTTTCACGAAGGGCTATCTGAAAAACGAACCCACGGGCCAGTGGAACGCTGAGTCGGTGGATGCACTCAAGCGCTTCCAGGCTGAGCAAAGCCTGACCTCGGACGGCAAACTGAACTCGCTCTCGCTGATCGCGTTGGGCCTGGGCCCGAAGCGAGTGTTAACCGCGCAAACCCGACCTGAGAAAGCCCAAGTGGAGCCACGCCAGTGATAGTAGGTGTAGCCCGCGAAGTGAAAGACCACGAGACCCGGGTAGGGCTGGTGCCGGCCGGCATCTCCGCGTTACTGGAACATGGCCACTCGGTGCTGGTGGAGACGAATGCCGGGGTGGGCAGTTCAATTCCCGATCAGGATTACCTTGCGGCCGGCGCGCAAATCGTAAAAAACGCAGCGGATATCTGGGGCTCGGCGGATATTGTTGTCAAGGTGAAGGAACCCCAGCCCTCGGAATACGCCTACTTCCGTCCCGACCTGATTCTTTTCACTTATCTGCACTTGGCCCCTTTGCCGGAACTAACCGCCAAACTGGTGGAGACCGGTGTTAGCTCGGTGGCCTACGAAACTATCCGGGAGCGGGACGGCTCCCTTCCACTGCTGACCCCGATGAGCGAAGTGGCTGGCCGCATGGCGGTCCAGGTGGGGGCCCAATATCTGGAACGACCCAACGGCGGACGCGGCGTGTTACTGGGCGGAATTCCCGGCGTGGCACCTGGTAACGTGGTGATTCTAGGCGGCGGCGTAGTGGGCCACAATGCCGCGAAAATGGCTGTCGGCCTGGGTGCCCACGTCTCCGTCATCGACATCAATCTAAACCGGCTACGGGATCTGGACGACATCTACGGTAGCCAGATTGTAACCCTGGCTTCTAACCGGTACACCATTACCGAAGCGCTGCGCCACGCCGATCTGGTGGTGGGCGCAGTATTGATCCCCGGGGCGTCAGCTCCCAAACTGGTCCGCCACGACATGCTGAAAGGCATGAAGAAAGGCGCGGTGATGGTCGACGTGGCGATCGATCAGGGCGGATGTTTCGAAACCTCGCACGCTAC
Source organism: Bryobacterales bacterium (assembly GCA_038212805.1). Classification (GTDB taxonomy): domain Bacteria; phylum Acidobacteriota; class Terriglobia; order Bryobacterales; family Bryobacteraceae; genus JANXQZ01. The sequence continues at coordinate 1,623 of JBBQUE010000311.1, forward strand.
CACGCATACCGATCCAATCTACTTTGTGGACGGCGTGTTGCATTACTGCGTCAGCAATATGCCGGCCGCCGTGCCCCACACATCCACCTACGGCCTGACGAACGCCACCTACCCGTATTTGCTGCAACTGGCCAACTCCGGGTTGGAGGAAGCCTGCAAGGAGAGCCAAGCCATCCGCGAAGGCGTGAATACCTACCAGGGCCACATCACCTACCCGGCGGTGGGGCAGTCCCAGGGCAGAGCGTGGAAACCGTTGGAAGAAGTTATGTAGATCCGCTGGGCAGCGTTTCCTCGAATTCCTCGGACACCAAAATCCGTCCGCTGGCCCGTTCCTTCACAGTCACCTTTGCACGGATGCCCTCCCCGCTCAACTTCACGGTTGAGCGGAGAATGCGTTCCTCCAGACGATTCAGAACGGCGGGGTCCGGATGCAGGACCGATGCCGCCTTGCCCCAGTTCTCGCCGCGCCGCAGTTGGACGCTGACGTCGATCAGCAACTCGGCGGTGGGCCGCATCTCCTGATTCTTCAACCGCACCGTTATGGTTGTGAGGTCTGGCGGCTTGGTGCTGAAGCCCACGGCGGTTCGAATTACAGACTGGTGGGAACACGCCAGCAACAAAAAGAACGCCGCAACCGGCAGTAAGAGGTTCAACCTAAAAACGGCGGTTGACCGCTCCGGCACCCTTCGCAGCCTTTGCCGCCAACCCCTTCGAACTGCCTCGCAGATCACCGGCTGGTTGACAACTGGCTTGATTGCAATGTGTTGCGGTGAAAAGCAAAGGGCCGTTTCCGGTGCGGCAACTGCCGTTTCCAGGTTCAAAGCAACCGCCCCGACTTAGGCTTGGACACCTTCTTTTCCAGCCGCTCCGCTCTGCGCCGCAAAGCCGGCGAGGCATCAATTGCTAAAGCCGCCCGCGTCATCTCCAATGCCATTGCGTAATTGCGCTCCCGATGTTCATAGTACTTTGCCAACTCCTCTAACGCGGCCGTCCGGAAAGGATTGCGGCATCCCGCCAAATCCGATAGCAGCGGCAGGGCGGCGGCTTCGCGCCCCAGTTTTTTCTCCAGCGCCGCGATATCCCATAGCGTCCGGAAAAGCAGATCGTCCTTCAACCCACGCTTTACCGCGGCGCGGAAAAGCCCCAGGGCGTTCTCAAATTTTTCGGCTTGCCGCCACCAACGTGCCAACCCCACCATTTCCGCGCCGTGTGAAAACCGGGCCTTCTCCGGATCGTGAAACGCCAACGGGACAATCGCGGTCAGGCAGGCCAGCGTCAGAATATCAATCTGATTATGGTGCAGAATCGGTTCCAACCGCCACGTCTCACGGTTCCGTAGATACTCAAAGTACACATAGGGAATCATCTGTCCCGGCACATCGCCTTCGCGCTCCACACCCAGAATCTGGCTTTCCAGTTCCACCAGACGGCAACTATCGAAGCGCAGTTTCCACAGCCGCCGGGAGCCGAAGAGCAGGTCCAGATGCTCCATGCTGGCAAACGGCGGGCGCGTCCGATTCATGCGGTAGCGGGTTTCCAGTAGAGGCTGATCGTACGTTTTACCGTTGTACGTGATTAAAACTTCAAACGAAGCCAAATAGGCCGACAGGGCCGTTAACAGGCTGGTTTCCTCGCCAAACTCACGCATGAAAAACTGGCGGACCAGGAAGCCGCGCGGAGTGATGCTGCCCACGCCGATCAGAAACGCATAGGTGCCCGCGCCGCCCGCCAGGCCGGTAGTCTCGGTATCGAGAAAGGCCCACTTCGCCGGCGGGATACCGTTAATTTGTCCGTTGGAAATGGGGTGAAGAAGGTCCAGAGGCAGACCCTCCAGATCCTGAATACTCACGCTGCCATGACGCCGGTGCCGCTCAAAAAGCCGGTCAATTTCGTAATGCCGGCCATGCTCGGTTTCCACTTCGCGACCGTTAGCCCACTCTTCGATCAAGCATTTCTCAGGGCCTTCGTCGAAGAGTTGATGGTTCTGGCCGGGGACGGGGGCCGGGGCTGCGCCGCCGTGGGCATACTTATCGTCGATCTTGGCCATGCGCTTGCGCAGTTCGGCAAGCTGTTCCTGGATATCGCTCACGTGGTGACGGTTTCGAGCTCCGCTGAGAGCCGTTCCCACTCCGGCATCAACTTACCGACTTCGGACCTCTTGGTTTCGAGCAAATTCGAGACCCGGAGAGTCTCATCCGTGCTGACAAAATTCCCCAGGGCCACCTCATGCGAGGAAATTTCATCTTCCAGTTCCGTGATGCGGGACAGCAAGGCGTCGCAGCGCTCCTCCATCTGCTTCACCTTCATTGGATTTACGCGCTTGGCGGCCGCCACCGGCGCCAGTACGGTAATACCCCCACCGCTCCCGTTTGAGTGTACCCCCACGCTCAAGTCCATATCGAGCGGTTTGCCTTGCTTGCGCCAGAGGTAGTCCTCATAGTTACCAGGGAAGATGCGAACCTCACCATCCCCGACTTCGAAGATGCGCGTGGCCAGCTTATCGATGAAATAGCGGTCGTGCGAGACGAACAGCACCGTTCCGTTAAACTCCTGCAGCGAGTTCAGCAGCACATCCTTGGCGCGCATATCCAAGTGATTGGTAGGTTCATCCAGCAGCAGGAAGTTGCTTGGATGCAATAACATCCGGGCCAAAGCGTAACGGTTGCGTTCACCGCCGGAAAGCACACCGATGCGCTTGAACACGTCGTCCTCGGAAAACAGGAAACAGCCCAGCAGGCTCCGCAATTCGGTCTGGGTGGACTTTCCCGCGACGTCGTAGAGATCGTCCAGCATGCGGGCGTCCGGGTTCAATTCCTTGTACTGATCCTGGGCGAAATAATCCGGCTCAACGTTGTGACCGAGCTTGTACTCGCCGCTAGTTAACGGTTCGGTACCCGCCAGAAGCTTGATCAACGTGGACTTCCCCGCCCCGTTCACCCCCACCAGCGCAATCCGGTCACCTCGCTCGATTACGAATTCGGCGCCGCTAAAGATCAGCTTTGCGCTGTAGGCCTTTGATACGCCATGAAACTCAGCCACGATACGACCGCTCGGCTTGGGCTGCGGAAACGAAAAATGGATGGTTTTTTCGTCCGGCGGAAGTTCGATCCGCTCGATTTTTTCCAGTTCCTTAATCCGGCTCTGAACCTGTTTGGCCTTGGTAGCCTGGGCGCGGAAGCGATTGATAAACGTCTCCAGCGCATCAATGCGTTCACGCTGATTGCGATACGCTGCTTCCAGTTGGAGTTTACGCTCGGCCTTCTGGGTCAGGTATTTCTCGTAGTTGCCGCTGTAGAAAAA
>JBBQUE010000312.1:0-4915 GCA_038212805.1 Bryobacterales bacterium
ACCCCCAAACACAGGACGATGTCGAAGGTTCCAAGCGCCTGGGGTGTAATCTCATAGGCTTCCATCTGCAAATAGACCGCGTTTGACCCCATCAGCCGGTGCAGGCCGCGGAAAGTGTCGAGATCAACGTAATCGACAGCCGTGACCGAGGCCCCGCGCCGTTCCATCTCAAATGTATAAAAGCCGTCCCAGGGTCCAATATCCAGCACTCGCTTGCCGTCCAGGTCATCCGGGAGTTGAAACGAGGCTAACCGCTCTTCTTGATACTCCAAGCTCATTGCCCCAGGCAATACTTGTCCCTCCGGTAGCCGGAAGCTGTGGTAAAGCCCCGTCTCGTCGAGGGCCGCGCGGATAGTGTTTCGCCGGCGCGCGCCGATTAAACCATCGTGCATTTCATCCCTTCTAGTATTGCGCACCTGCCCGGTTTCCGAGTCTGCGAAAATGAAGCCATATGGAAATTGTTAAAGTACTCGGACGTGAGATTCTCGACTCGCGCGGGAACCCCACGGTCGAAGCCGATGTGTACCTGGCGGATGGTTCTCTAGGCCGTGCCGCCGTTCCCTCAGGCGCTTCCACCGGTGAGCATGAAGCCATGGAACTGCGCGATGGCGATAAGTCGCGCTACCTGGGCAAGGGAACGCTCAAGGCCGTCGCTAATGTGAACGACAAGATCGCGCTCGCGGTGCAGGGCATGGAAGCCGAAGATCAGGCCGCTGTGGATCATGCCATGATCGCGCTGGACAGTTCGCCCAACAAAGCAAACCTGGGTGCGAACGCGATTCTGGCTGTCTCCATGGCCACCGCGCGCGCCGCCGCGCTTTCGCAGATGGCCCCGCTTTACCGGTACCTAGGCGGCTTGGGCGCGAACCTGCTGCCCGTCCCGCTGATGAATATTCTGAATGGTGGGGCCCACGCCGACAACTCCGTGGATCCCCAGGAATTCATGGTGGTCCCCTACGGCGCGGAGACATTCCGCGAAGCTCTCCGGATGGGCGCGGAAGTTTTCCATACGTTGAAAGGCGTGCTGAAGAAGCGTGGCTATTCCACCGCCGTGGGTGATGAAGGCGGCTTCGCTCCGAATCTGAAATCGAACGAAGAAGCGCTGGAAGTAGTGATGGAAGCCATCACGAAAGCGGGCTATACGCCGGGCAAGCAGATCGGCATTGCGCTGGATCCGGCCGCCAGCGAATTCTTCGACAAGGAAAAAGGTAAGTACATCTTCAAGAAGTCCGACCATAGCGAACGCACCTCGGATGAGATGGTGGAGTACTGGGCTGGATGGGTCCGCCAATATCCCATCGTGTCGATTGAAGACGGTATGGCCGAAGACGATTGGGATGGCTGGAAGACCATGACCGAAGTGCTGGGCAAGCGCATTCAGCTGGTGGGCGACGATCTCTTCGTCACCAACACGGCGCGCCTGTCGATTGGCATTAAGGAACATATCGCCAACTCCATTCTGATTAAGGTGAACCAGATCGGGACCTTGACCGAGACGCTGGAAGCCATGCAGATGGCGGCCGCCGCGGGGTACACCAGTATCGCCAGCCACCGCTCCGGCGAGACCGAGGATACGTTTATTGCGGACTTGGCCGTGGCCACGCGCGCCGGCCAGATTAAGACCGGATCCGCCAGCCGTACCGACCGCATCGCGAAGTACAACCAGTTGTTGCGGATTGAAGAAGAGCTCGGTGCTGCCGCCAGATACGCGGGCCGGAAGGCGTTTCATCAATAATGCCCGGACCACATAAAAAGCCCCTGATCCTGACGATTCTCGATGGCTGGGGTTACTCCCCGGCCGTTGAGGGCAACGCCATCGCAGCCGCCCGCAAGCCCAACTACGACATGCTGCTGCGCGATTTTGGCAATACCCTGGTCCATACTTCTGGCCTCTTTGTGGGGCTGCCGGATGGGCAGATGGGCAACAGCGAAGTGGGCCACCTCAACATTGGGGCGGGGCGCGTGGTGCACATGGATGTTACTCGTCTGGATCTGATGATTCTAGCGGGCGATTTCTATCGGGATCCCGTCCTGCTCCGTAGCATGAAACATGCCCGCACGCATCGCCTGCACCTGCTGGGCCTGTGCAGCAATGGCGGCGTGCATTCGCTGCTGACGCACCTGTACGCGCTGCTGCGCATGGCGAAGCAGGAAGGCGTGGGCGAAGTGTTCGTCCACTGTTTCATGGATGGCCGCGACACTCCGCCTCAGAGCGGCGCTGGTTTCATTCAGCAGATCCAACGTGAGATGGCAACCATGGGTGTGGGCAAGATCGCGTCGGTCTCGGGCCGCTATTACGCCATGGATCGCGACAAGCGTTGGGATCGCGTGGAGCGGGCCTTCAACGCCATGGTGCTTGGAAACGGGGGGAAATCGGCGGACCCGCTGGATGTGCTGCACAAATCGTATGAGCGCGGCATCACCGATGAATTCGTTGAGCCTGTCACCATAGTGGATTCCAAAAACGAACCCATTGGCCTGATCCGCGACGACGATGCGTGCATCTTCTTCAACTATCGCGCCGACCGCGGCCGCGAGATGACCATGGCTTTGATGGACCCCAGCCTGCCGCAACCATCGCGCAGCGTGGCTCCGAAGAACCTGCACTACACCACCATGACGCAGTACGATAAAACGTTCAAAGTTCCCTTCGTGCTAACCCGGGAGCACCCCAACAACATCCTGGCGGACGTGATGGCCCAGTTGCAATGGCGCAATTTACGTGTGGCCGAAACCGAAAAGTATGCGCACGTGACGTACTTCTTCAATGGTGGAAATGAGAAGCCGTACGGCGGCGAAGAGCGTGAGATGGTGGCGTCACCGAACGTGGCCACCTACGATCTGAAGCCCGAGATGAGCGCGCAGGGCGTGAAGGATGTCGTTGTCAGGGCGATTGAAAAAGGCGGCCTGGACGTGATCGTGATGAATTTCGCGAATGCCGATATGGTGGGCCACTCCGGCCAGATGGCGCCTACGGTGAAGGCCGTGGAAGCCGTGGATGCCTGCCTGGGCGATATCTACGGGGCCCTCAAACGCCATGGCGGATCGTGGATCATCACGGCCGATCATGGCAACGCCGAGACCATGATTGATCCGGTAACCAAGGGTCCGCATACCTACCACACCACCAATCCGGTGCCGTTTATCTTAGTAGACGAACACGCCACGCCTCTGCGCCCCAACGGAGCGCTGCAGGACATAGCGCCCACCATCCTGGGGTTCCTGGGCGAAAGCCAGCCCAAGGAAATGGCGGGACGCGATTTGCGTAATCTGAACCCTTAGGCTGAACGCGGGGCGGCTTGGAACCTGCCCCGCGTTGCCGGATCGTTTTGCCGTCTTATTTTCCCGCCACCTCTACCAGAGTCTTGTAGATCAACTCCGTTCCCTGACGCAAACTTTCCACCGCCACCCGTTCATCGTTGCCATGCATGCGCGTCAGGTCTTCCGCGCTGATCGGGTACGGATAAATCCCGTAAACCGGAATCCCACGACTACGCCAGGCGGCCGCATCGGTTCCAGCCTGGAACAGGTAGGTGGTTACGGGGACGCCGGGAAATACTACGTTCGATTGCTTCACCAAGGCGCGGAACAGGTCCGAATCCTTGGTGGATGGCTTCGTTTTACCGGCTGCGCGAATAGAGGCCGCATAGGCCGCCGGATCGGTGTCCGCTGGCATGCCGCGCTGGCCGGCATTGGTCACTTCCACCCGTGGATCGTTCACCACCGCCTTGATTTCCGAGATCAACTCTTCCACGTTGGTGCCGGGGATGATCCGGAAATTCAGCGTGGCTTCGGCCGATCCGGGAATCACGTTCCCCCGGAATCCCGCGTTGAGGAAGACCGGCGCAATCGTCGTCCGCATGATGGCGTGCAGCAGCGGATCCTTGCTGATCTCTTGAGCCGCCACCCGCACCTTTTCCGGATCCGTGCCCTTTACCAGGTCTAGGAAATAGTTCGACATAGGCGGCTGGCTGGTCTTCGCCAGGGTCTCGAAGAACTCCTTCGTACTGTCGATCAGTTTCGGTTGCGTGTCGTAATCGGCGATCTTCGACATGGCCTTCGCCAGCGTGAAGATGGCGTTATCCGGACGCGGCATGGAGGAGTGCGTGGAGGTTCCGCGCGCGGTCAACAGCAGCGAAATGCCGGATTTATCCGCCGTCGAGATGCTGACGTACCGGACCGTGCCGTCGGGATTCTTGATAATCCAGCCGCCTTCGTTCAGTGAGAACTCGCAATCGATCTTGTCGAAATGATCCTTCGCCAACCAGGTAGTATTGTACTGGCCGCCTTCTTCATCCGCTTCCGAAAGAAAGATCACGTCGCGCGCCAGCGGCACTTTGTTCTTCGCCAGCATCATCACGGCTTGCGCGAACACCGCCAGCCCGCCCTTGAAATCAATCGCGCCGCGTCCCAGAATGTAACCGTCTTGCATGACGCCCGCGAACGGATCCACGGACCACTTATCGCGCTCCACCCCCACCACGTCGGCATGCGCCGCCAGCAGAATCGGCTTCTTGCTGCCGTCTCCTTTCAGGCGCGCGATGAAGTGCGCTTTCGCTGGATTGGGCGTGGGGATTATGTCGATTTGAAGCCCGAGCGGCTCGAACTTGGTTTTTAAGAAGGCTGCCAGCTTGGCTTCGTTGCCTGGCGGATTGGAAGTATTGATGCGAATTACGTCGGCCAGCAAGGCGGCCGTATCGTTTGACTGCGCGTACGAAGCCGCGCCGCCGAAAAGGCAAACGGCAAAAAGAAGGATTGTAGAAGGGTGTTTCCGGAACATGTTGCTCCCTGCTTGATCAGGGTCTGGAAGAGGAACCCGGAATCTAACTGGCTAGTGTGATGCAATGCGAGGGCAAAAGTCAATTTACGCGCCAAAAAAAGGGCAGGCGGTTTAACCCGCCTGCCCTTTTTTATC
>JBBQUE010000313.1:0-4913 GCA_038212805.1 Bryobacterales bacterium
CATCGCCGGGCGGCGCAATGAATCGCCGCCCGGCGGCCCCACTTGACACAATGTGCCAAGTGCGATATTCATCGTGCATGGCCACCAATCGAACTACGGTTAACGTCTCCATCACGCCAGAACTTGATCTGTTTCTCCGAAGCCGTGTGAAATCAGGTTGGTACCAGACGACGAGTGAGGTGGTTCGAGAGGCACTACGGCTTCTTGAGCGTCAGGAGAAGGAACGCGATGAAATATTTCGCCATCTCAAGTCCAAACTGGAACGGGACGCGGGCCAAGCCGAAAGCGGGGAATTGCTGGATGGGGATGTAGTGTTTGACGAGCTTCGTGAAGTCATCGACAAACGCCGCCGTGCAAAACCAAGCAATTGATGAAACGGCTTTTCGTGCTCACGCCCGAGGCCAGGAGTGACTTAAAGGAAATCTTCCTCGACGTGGCGGAGGATAGTCCGGATTCGGTCGAGGCTCTCAGGTCTGAGTTCTACGAAGGCCTGCAGGCGTTGGGGCGCTCTCCCGGAATCGGCACTACCATGAGGAACTCCTGAGCCGAAAACACCGGTTTTGGAAGTTCTACTCATATGTCGTCGCTTATGTGTGGGAAGCTAGGCCGATTCAGGTGATCGCGGTCGTGCATGGCGCAAGAGATCTCGCGGTCCTCTTCTTCGGCGCGCGCGAGCTGATCTGGATGTTGCTATCGGTCTACGAAAACGATAGCTGGAAGGACGCCAAGATCGAGTGGCCCGAAGATAAGGCGGAGAATGCTGTAGAAGCATTTGCCACCAAGCGTGATCGGACGACACTCGCGCTGAAACACACGCTCATTGAACCATTCGTCAGCGAGAAATATGACACGACGATTTTGCTTTAGGCTTTCGCCAACATTGACAAGAATCCTGATCTTACTTTGCCGGGGCGGAACCTGTCTGTGTACGTTCCAGTTGGGGCTCTTCCCCTTGGGTGTGGCCGGGAGGCTTTGGGCGATGATATGCTCCAATGGCTGACGCTGCATCACGCAACTTTACCGGAAGATGAATCAGCGCACGCAGCTGAGTCCGCTCAAACAAGCCGACGACACTCGACAACGTGGTCGAGAAGGCTGTAAAACGAAAAGTACCGAAATTGTCCCGAACGGCGGCGAATCAGCCACTCCTCTTATTAGAGATTGAGCACTGCACAATGTCCGAAACCGGGGTCTTGTCAAAAATCGAAGAGATAGGATCTGTCGAACTGGCGGAGAAAGTGGATGAGATATGGCTGGTAATCACCGCGAGCTCTTCCAGCGAGGGTTGGATCTATTTCAAACTTGTCGACCGTGGAGTACCGGTCGAAGTTCCGGTTCCACAATGGCGTCTTGGTGCGTCGGCGGTAACAAAGCTTTGGCTGATCGGCCTTCCAATCCGGCACTACAGCGTCTCCAGTATCAGGTGCTCCCCGCTCCCCGCCTGGGCCGCCTCCAGCACAAACGCCAGAATCCGCCGCGTCTCCAGCGGGTCAATCAGCGCATCCACATGCCCCCGCCCCGCGGCATGCATGGCATCCAGCCAGCGCTCATAATCCGCACGCGTCTTCGCTATGCTCCGCTGCAACTCCTCCGGAACCGGTGCGCCCGCGGCCTTCAACTTATCCAACTCCGGACCATGCACCGCCACCACTGCTGAATCGCCCTCCATCACCCCAATCCGCGCCGTGGGCCAGGCAAAAGCAAAATGCGGATCAAAGCCCTGTCCCGCCATCGCGTAATACCCGGCGCCGCTGGCATGATTCAACGTCACAATAATCTTCGGCACCGTCGCGCACGCCATGGATTCCACCATCTCCGCGCCCGCCCGGATAATCCCATCGCGCTCCGATTCCACACCCACCATGAACCCCGAAACATCCTGCAAATAGATCAACGGCACGCCGCCGCGCTGCGCGTTCTCCACGAAGTACGCCACCTTCCGCGCCGATTCCGTGTAGACAATCCCGCCAATCCGCGCACCGCTCTCGGTCTTCAGGAACCCCCGCCGATTCGCGATCAGCGCTACCGGACGCCCGGCAATCCGCGCATGCGCGCACAGCATCTCCGGCGCATGATGCGGCTGGAATTCCAGATACGGCTCCGCGTCCACAATCCGCGCGATCACCTCTTCCACGTTATACGGGAGCCGGTGGTCCTCCGGCATCAAATCGTACAAACCCTCCGCGGGCTTGGCCGGCGGCACCCCATGCGGAACTCCATGCGGCACTGCAGCTGGCGCTGGAAAATCGCTGAAACGCGACCGGATCATCGCCAGGCATTCCGCGTCATCCGCCGCCATATAGTGCGCCACTCCGCTCGCCGTAGTGTGCATCCGCGCCCCGCCCAGAGTCTCCGCGTCCACCGTCTGGCCCACCGCGCCCTTCACCAGATTCGGCCCGCCCAACCCCATGAAGCTGGTCTTGCCCACCATGATGATCACATCGCTCAACGCAGGCAAATAAGCGCCCCCAGCGATGCACGGGCCCATCACCGCGGCAATCTGGGGCACGCGCAACCGCCGCCGCATCAGCGAATTGTAGTAGAAAATCCGCGCCGCCCCGTATTGCCCTGGGAAGATGCCGTCCTGCAGCGGCAGGTTCACGCCCGCTGAATCCACCAGATATACAATCGGCAGCCGGTTGCGCATCGCGATCTCCTGCGCGCGAAGAATCTTCGTGATCGTCTCCGGCCACCACGCCCCCGCCTTCACCGTGGCATCGTTGGCCACAATCACCGCTGGCCGGCCCTCAATCTTGGCGATTCCCGTCACCACGCCCGCCCCCGGAGCCTGCCCGTCATACTGATCGTGCGCCACCAGCAGCCCGATCTCCAGGAACATCGAAGCCGGATCGATCAGCTTGCGGATCCGTTCACGCGCCGTCAGCTTTCCGTCCCGATGCTGCTTCTCAATCTTCTTCGGGCCGCCGCCCATGCGCAGACGCTCTTCCACTGCCTGCAGATTCTCCACCAACGCTTTCATCATTTGTCCCGCCGGTTAGGTGCCTTCGCTTCAATCGCCAGCCGCCACGCAGTGGGTAGACGCGGCACAATCACCGTCAGCATCCGGTACTGCCATCCCGGAATCACGAATAGCTTTCCGCGCGCCAGAGCCTGCAACGATTGCTCCACCACATCCTCGGCCTTCATCCAGAGCCACTTCCCCGCAATTTCTTTACGGTCAAGCCCCAGCACGTCATGAAACTCGGAATACGTGTACCCCGGGCACAGCGCCTGAATCGACACATTCGCTCCCAGATTCCGCATCTCCAGATAGATGCCCTCCGTGAAAGCGCTCACCCAGGCCTTGGTGGCGCAATAGCTGACGTTCCCCGGGCTGCGTGCGTAGGCCGCCACGGACGAAACGTTAATGATCCCACCCTTATTGCGCGCAACCATCCCCGGCAGCACCGCGTGCGTCAGCCGCAGAATCGCGTCGATATGCAGGTGATGCATGCGCGCCTGGTCCGCATAGGGAGCCTCATGAAACCGTCCCTTCGTCCCGAAGCCCGCATTGTTCACCAGCAACGCCACCCGGGGATCGGCGGAGATCCGCGTTGCCAGCGCTTCCAGTACTTCCGCCTCCGCCAGGTCGCCTACAAATGAATCGGCCGTTACGCCATGCTCGCGCTGCAACGCCGCACCCAACGTTTCCAGACGATCGCGCCGCCGCGCCACTAACAACAGGTCGTACTGACGCGCCGCCAGTTTGCGGGCGAACACCGCGCCGATGCCGCTCGATGCGCCGGTGATCACTGCCAAAGGTCGATTCAATCCAGTTTCCTCTTGGGACTATTGTCGACCATGGCCTCATGCACGCGCTCCCGAAATCGCCCTTTCAGCCCGGCGGCCAACGAAACGCTATCTTCCCCAAACTTATCGCGAAGCTTATCCACCGCGGCCAGGGCTTTGCGCCAGCGTTCCTGGCCATCCCCCGCCAACAGGTCAAGCTGGCCCGTCGTCCCTTCAAATCCGGACGTCTGCACGCCCAGCAACCGGATCGCCGCACCCGCTTTGCGGTTCTTACGCATCAGCCGCCGGACTTGCTGAAAGATCTCAGTATCCAGTTGCGTAGCGTGATCGAACGAATGCGCCCGCGTGATGGTGGAAAAATCTGTGTAGCGCAGTTTCAGCTGCACCGTACGGGCGTGCACCCCGTGCTCACGCAACCGCCGGCCCACCTTCTCGCTCAGGTGCAGCAGCGTGGCTTCCAGGGTCTCCACCGCGGCCGTGTCTTCGTTGAACGTATGCTCATGGCTGATCGACTTAGGCGCGGTATCTTCGCCCACCGCATGATCGAACCATCCGCCCGCATCCATGCCCCGTGCCTTGCCCGCCAGCGCCAGCCCCCACTTGCCGAAGCGCTGGGTCAGAAACGCCTCATCCAGACCCGCCAGGTCGCTCACGTACCGGATTCCCAGCGTCGCCAGATTCTTTTCCGCCACCTTGCCCACGCCCGGAATCTTGCCAATCTTCAGCGGTGCCAGGAACCGCGCCTCGTTCCCCGGAATCACCCACAACACGCCATTCGGCTTCGCCTGATCGGACGCCACCTTGGCCACCATGCGCGACGTGGAAATCCCGATGGAACAGTTCAGATTCACCGCGCTCCGGATGCGCTCATGCAGCACGTGCGCGGCCTGGAGCGGAGGCCCGTGGAGCCGCGTGGTGCCGGTAACGTCCAGATACCCTTCGTCAATCGAAGCCATCTCCACCAGCGGAGTGAACCCGCGCAGCACCTCCACCACCCGCTGTGAATACTCGCGGTAGCGATCCGGATGGCCCTCCACGAAAATGGCCTGCGGACAGAGCCGGTACGCGGTGCGCAGCGGAAGCGCGGAATGCACCCCAAACTTTCGCGCCGCATACGAAGCCGCGGACACCACGCCCCGCTGATCCGGCTGCCCCCCAACTAC
>JBBQUE010000314.1:0-4905 GCA_038212805.1 Bryobacterales bacterium
GCGCCAGCAGTTCCGCCAGATCTTCCCCAAAACGCCGCCAGCTATAGTCCTGCGCGTTGCCGCTACGCCCATGGCCGCGGAAATCGACCGCGATCACGTGCCGGCCCGGCAGTTGCCGCACCACCTGATCCCAACAACGCCCATGAAATCCGGTGGCGTGGCAGAGGACGATGGATGGGCCTTCGCATGGCCACTCCCACCAGGCCAGATCGACGCCCCGCAGCGTCGCTTTCGAAAGTGTAGGTTGGCCGTGCATTCCTCGCTATTATCACAGAGGATGAATTCAAATAAGCCAGTCGCCCTCATCACCGGAGCCAGCCGGGGCATCGGGCGCGCCATCGCTCTGGAGCTTGCTTCGTCGCACACGTTGGTGGGTACGTTTCGGGGACGCCGCGACGCCGCCGAATCCCTGCACGCCGAAACTGGCGCGGACATGCAGCAGAGCGATCTGGCCTCAACCACCGACCGCGCCGCGCTGGTGGAGCACGTCATCCGCACCTATGGCCGCATTGATCTGCTGATCAACAACGCCGGCATGGCCCCGCGCGAACGGCGCGATATTCTGGAAGCCACCGAGGAAAGCTTCGATGAGCTGATCGGCACCAACCTGAAAGGCCCGCATTTTCTGACGCAGGCCGTGGCGCGCGGCATGGTGGATCAAGGCGGGGGGCGCATCGTTTTCGTGACCTCAATCTCCAGCTATACGGCATCAGTGAACCGTGCGGAATACTGCCTGTCGAAGGCCGCGCTTAGCATGAGCGTCGCGCTGTACGCCGCCCGCCTGGCTCCGCACAAAGTGGGGGTGTTCGAAATCCGCCCGGGCATCATCCGTACGGATATGATCTCGGCGGTGGAGAAGACCTACGATGAGCGCATCGGCGGCGGACTGCTGCCGCAGCGGCGCATGGGTGAGCCGTCCGACGTGGCGAAAGCGGTGCGCGCGGTGGCGAATGGCCTGCTGGATTACTCCACCGGACAAGTGATCGACGTGGATGGCGGCTTCCATCTTCGAACGCTCTAGACTAATTGTGTACTTGCCCGCCTGATCACGTCAGATCGAGCACGTACCCCGTCTTGCCGACATTCATTCCCACCGTTACCCCGAACTGCTCAGTCTGCCCGGCGGCCTCATGAATGTGCCCGCAGAAGAAGTGTGCCGGCTGTTCGCGCTCAATGAACTCGCGCATGGCGGGGCTCCCAAAGTGCTGCCCTTCGCCGGCTCGGTCCAGCTTGGAATTCCTGGGCGGACAATGGCACACCATCACCAGTGGCGACACCCCCCGGAATGGTTCCAAGTGCTCCACGAACTGCGTTTCGGTATATTCGCCAGACGTTTTGAACGGCGTGATATTCGAATACCCCAGGCCGCCCACGGTCCAACCGCCGATCTGCATTGACTTGCCGTGGAAGTCGTTGAACCCGAACTCCTCCGCAAACCGGGCCACGTCGGCCGCCGATTCGTGATTACCTGGAATGATATATAAGTGCTCCTTGCGCGGCTCCAGAATCGGAGCAACTTCGCTTAAGTTCCGGCCCCAATTCACCAGATCGCCGGCGGCGAAGTAGTAATCCGCTTCCATGGCCATCAACCGCTCCAGCGCGGCTTTATCGCCATGGATATCCGAAAAAATCAGCAGTCTCATATATCGTTAGGATATCTGGATGTTGCGTCCGCTTTATGTTGCGTCCGCTTTCGTGAATCTTGCTCGCTCTGCCGCTTCCTCCTTCCAGCCGGGCTGGTCTTCGTATTCCATCAATCCAGGGATTCGTTCTTCTGATAGAATGCGGGGCGAACTATATGATTTCCTGGGCGGTGGTTTTACTGCAATTGGCGCAGGTGCTGGATCTGCCTACGGTCACCAATAATCCGCATACAACGGCGGCGGACCTGGCGCTGGGAAAGAAGCTGTTCGCGGCGCGGTGCGCGGGTTGCCACGGACCGGGCGGGGATGGCGGCAAGGGCGCGAACCTGGTGGTTCCGGTGCTGCCTCGCGCGACTAATGACCTGGGGCTGTACCGGGTGATCCGGTATGGGCTGATGGATACGGAAATGCCGGGATCGAATATGACTCCGCTGGAAATCTGGCAGGTGGCGGCGCATGTGAAAACCTTGGGCCGAATGGAAGAAGGCCGGCTGCCGGGGGATGCCGGGCGGGGCGGCGAACTGGTGCGGGGGAAAGCCGGCTGCATGCAATGCCACGCCGTGGGCGTTGAGGGCGGACGCGTGGGGCCGTCGTTGAGCGATATCGGTTCCCGGCGTGGCCCGCGTTATCTGCGCGAGAAATTGCTGGAGCCCGCCAAAGATGTTCCGGACCAGTTCCGGCTGGTGAACGTGACGTTGAAAACCGGTCAACGCGTGACCGGGATCCGGCTGAATGAAGACAACTGGTCGATCCAGCTGCGGGACATGAAAGACGGCCTGCATTCGTTCTGGAAAGACGACGTGGCGGAGTTGAAAGAAGACCGGCGGACCGTGATGCCATCCTATCGCGGGCGGCTGGCGGACGGCGAACTGAACGATGTGGTGGCCTACCTGACCGGCCTCCGGGGCAATCAATGAGGCAATCAATGAAGATACTGCTGGGGCTGGCGATGGCGCTGACTTTGCCAGCGCAGGTGACCCATGAGCGTTTACTGAACGCAGGGAACGAGCCGGCGAACTGGCTGACGTATTCAGGTAATTTCGCGGGGCACCGGTTTTCGCAGCTGGACCAGATCAACGATCAGAATGTAGCCGGGCTGGCGCCGCTGTGGGTCTACCAGGTGAATTCACTGCAGAAGCTGGAGACCACGCCGCTGGTGATGGACGGCATCATGTATCTGACGGAGCCGCCCAGCCACGTAACGGCACTCGATACCCGGACCGGGAAGCCGCTCTGGAAGTACCGGCGGGTGATCCCGGAGGACGTGCGGGTGTGTTGCGGGCAGGTGAATCGCGGGGTGGCGGCGCTGGGCGATTTGTTGTACCTGGGCACGGTGGATGCGCACCTGGTGGCGCTGGATGCCAAGACGGGCGCGGTTCGCTGGGACGTTCCGGTGGCCGATTACAAGGCGGGTTATTCCATCACGGCCGCGCCCCTGGCGGTGAAGGACAAGATTGTGGTGGGCATGGCGGGCGGCGAGTACGGCGTGCGCGGTTTTCTGGATGCCTATGACGCGAAGACCGGCAAGCTGGCGTGGCGGTTCTGGACCATCCCCGGACCGGGCGAGCCGGGGCATGACACGTGGGCGGGCGATACGTGGAAGACCGGGTCCGCTACGACGTGGGTGACGGGGAGTTACGATCCGGAGCTGAACGCGATCTATTGGGGTACCGGGAATCCGGGTCCGGACTGGAATGGCGATCAGCGCGGGGGGAGCAACCTGTACTCCGATTCTGTTCTGGCGCTGGATGCGGATAGCGGCAAGCTGAAATGGCATTTCCAATTCACGCCGCATGACGTGCATGACTGGGATTCCACCGAAGTGCCAGTGCTGGTGGAGACTGAGGTTCGCGGGACGAAGCGCAAACTGTTGCTGTTTCCGAATCGCAATGGCTTCCTTTATGGCCTAGACCGGGTGAGCGGCGAATTTCTTTGGGGCAAGCCGTACGCCAAACAGACCTGGGCGAAGGGGCTGGATGATAGCGGACGGCCGATCCGGCTGCCGAATACGTTTCCCACACTAGAAGGCACGGCGGTGTGGCCCGGCGTGGCGGGTGCGAACAACTGGTACAGCCCCAGCTACAGCCCGCGAACGGGACTGCTATACGTGGCTACCAGAGAGGCCGGCGCAGTGTATTTCACCGGCGAGGCAGAGTATTCGAAAGGCGAGCAGTTCAACGGCGGCGGCTTCCGCAGTGTTCAGGGCGAGGAACCGTGGGGCGCGGTGCGGGCGTTTGAACCGGCCACGGGCAAGCTGGCGTGGGAATACCGGCTGTTCACGCCGCCTTGGTCGGGCTTGCTTTCCACCGGCGGAAATTTGCTGTTTGGGTCCACGAACGAAGGGCAAGTATTCGCTTTGGCGGCTTCGACTGGTAAAGTTTTGTGGCGCTTCCAGGCGGGCGGGTTGGCGCGGTCAAACCCCATTACCTATTTGAGCGATGGGAAGCAGCACGTGGCAACGGCCGTGGGAAATGCGATGTATGTGTTTGCGCTCAAGCCTTGAGTCGGGGAACCCGGGAGGCTTCGGAGTTTTGACCCGCTTCCCTGGGGTGCCGTTAGTGCTGCACCACCACCTTGCCACCTTTCATCACGCCTTTCACTTTGCCCAGCACAACCTGAATATCCGCCAGTGGATCGCCCTCAACCGCGACCAGATCCGCATAGTAGCCTGGTGCCACCCGGCCCAGATCTTTACCCATCCCCAGCAACTCAGCCGCATTCACGGTGGCGGTCTTCAGTGCCTGCTCCGGAGTCATCCCTAACTTCACAAACCAACCCAGTTCCAGTGTATTCTGGCCGAACATGGTGTACACCGCGTCCGATCCCATGGCGAACTGAACCCCGGCTTTGAATGCGCGCTTGGCCGTTGCAAAGTTGCGGGCGATATAGCCATTCAACTCTTCCGTGGCGCCTGGCCGGAATTGAAATTCGTTCGCCGCATCCACGTAATAGCGGTTGTGATCGATGGTGGGAACGTAGTAAATCTTCTTGGCCACCATCTCCGCCAGCGTGGCGTCGTCCAAGTCAACCGCGTGCTCCAGTGAGTCCGCACCGGCGTGTACGGCATCACGGCCGCCTTCCGCGCCATAGGAATGGATGGCAATTTTTTTGCCCATGGTGTGCGCCACTTCCACCGCCGCTTTCATCTCGTCGTAAGTAAATGTCTGCTGAGTTCCGACATTTTCAAAGCCGCCCACTGAGCCATACATCTTGATGACGTCGGCACCCGCCGCGATCTGCCGGCGAACAGCCTTCCTGACTT
>JBBQUE010000315.1:0-4894 GCA_038212805.1 Bryobacterales bacterium
TCACTTGGCCCGCCTGCAATTCGGCGCCAGCGGCCTATTCAACGATGTAACTATTCGCGAGCGAATTCAAAACCAGAGGGGCGCTGGATAGCCGCGTTGCGGTGCCATTGGTGGCGTCGAGGCTCCAGTGCGGTTGCTTCACCAACGCTACCGCCGCCGCAAGTTCCGCTGCCGTGGGGATGCGGTTTTGCTTTGCAGCCGCTTTCCATGCCCGGGTTACCGTCTCGGCGGAAGCGTCCAGTGCTCCGTCAGTCTGCTGCCGCCAGCGGTCGAACAGGCCCAGCACTTCCGCCAACTCCGGCGCTACCGGGACCGCCAACCCCAGGGTGCGATTCCAGCGGCTGAATTCACTGCCGGCATCGTATCCGCTCAGGATTTTCGCTTCGCGCTCAATCTCATCCAGCGCGGCCGCCTGCGCCACATCCGCGTCTTTTTCAGAGGCCGCCAGGATCTTCAACTCCAGAGACGTGCCCAACACATTCTCATAGTTGTAGCGATACAGTTCAGAATGCGAAATGCTGGAACCCGCCGTCAGGCACAATGCCAGCGCCAGCGCGCCAGCGATAATCGAGTGAATCTTCATAAGCTAAAGCTGTGGCCGCCCCGGCCCACCATCGCGCGGGCCAGAAGCCGGCCGCGCTTCGTCTGCCGTGATCTGCCCGTCGTTATTCTTATCCAGCGCCTTCAGCGACTTGGCGGCGTCCCGGATTTCGTTCGCTGACAGCACGCCGTCATGATCCGTATCGAGCGCCGCGAAGATCGGATCGGAACGCATCATCATGCCGCCACGGCCTGGGCCACCCTCGGGTCTCCGCCGCTCCTCTCCATCCCGCGCCCGGGGAGCAGCTTGGGCCTTCGCCATGACGCGAATCTCATCCGCCGTCAGGAAGCCATCTTTATTGGTATCGCCGCGCTCAAACGTCCCTTGCATGCGCTCCGGAAGTTCGTCTTTCGAAAGCTTACCGTCATGATTCTTATCAAAGGCCATCAGAGTTTCTACCAGTTCATCCGGCCCTGGCCCGGCTGTCTCCCGCTCCGGCGGACGCGGCGGGCGCACTTCCTCTTCGGTGATCTGGCCGTCGCCATTCTTGTCCAGCTTGCGCAAGCTCTCCGGCGCGTTCGCGATCTCTTTTGCCGAGATCGTTCCGTCGTGGTCCGTATCCAGAGCCATAAACCCTAACCCCGGACCGCGTCCAAATCCCGGACGTTCACGCGGACCATCCTGCGCTGGCAGAGCGGCCACCAATATCCAGCAGACCAGCAACGTTCTCATAGCTTCAGTATCGTTGACCCCACCGGGAATTCCCACCAGGAACCTGTCAGAGTTTGTAAGGGGGACAGTAAGAATTGGATGCAACGCTATGCGACCCATGCCGCGTAAAGGGGGGTGCTACTTCTCGGGCTTCTTCAGCCATTCCCCGATCCACTCGAGAAACGTATCGTACCAGAGCAGACTATTCTGCGGCTTCAAAATCCAGTGCCCCTCATCGGGGTACACCAACAACTTCGACGGAACCTTCTGCATCTGCAGCGACGTGAACAATTGCAATCCTTGATCGTAAGGAACCCGGTAATCCAGTTCCCCGTGGATCACCAGCGTGGGGGTCTTGAACTCGCTCACATAATGGCTGGGCGACCATTTCGCATACTGCTCCGGGTTCTCCCAGGGCATCCCGTGGAACTCCCATAACGGGAACCACAATTCCTCTGTGGCCCCGGCCATACTCCGCAGATCGAACACGCCCGCGTGGGAAACCAGCGCCTTGAAGCGGTTCGTGTGCCCCAGCATCCAATCCACCATGTAACCGCCGTACGACCCGCCCGCGGCCGCCATGCGATCCGGATCCACGTAGGGCAGGGCAGCTACTTTATCCGCCACCGCCATGATGTCCTCGAACGGCTTGCCGCCCCAATCCTGATTAATATCGTCCGTGAATTTCTGTCCGTATCCGGTTGACCCGCGCGGGTTGGGCATCACCACCACATACCCGGCAGCCGCGAAGATCTGGGGATTCCAGCGATAGCTCCAGCTTTCACCCCAAGCCCCCTCCGGACCGCCGTGGATCAGAAACAGCACGGGATATTTCTTCGTGGCCACGAAGTCCGGTGGCCGCAGAACGAAACTCTGGATACGCGCCTTCTCCGCGCCCTCCGCTAAGAGTTCCTGCAAGCGGGGCAGCGTGTAATCCGCCAGCAGGGTATCGTTGAAATGCGTCAACGCCGCCGGAGCTCCACCGCTCGAAGCCGTCCGGAAAATCTCCACCGGGCTACTGGCGCTCTGCTCCGTATAAATCATCGTCTTGCCGTCGGACGTAAGCTGCACGTCATCCATGGACGCCGCGCCCCCGGACAGCAGCTTCGAGGCTCCGCCGCGCGCCGGAATGATGTAGAGCGGGTGCCGTCCCCGGTCTTCGGTGGTGAAGAACAGCCGCGTGGAATCGGGCGACCAGGTGAAACTCTGCACAGCCCGATCAGTGGATTCCGTGATGGCACTCGCCCGTTCCGCCACCCGGTCCAGCACCATCAGCCGCCAGCGGTCGCTCTCGTAACCTGCGCGCGCCTGGCTCCGGTAAGCCAGAAACTTGCCGTCCGGTGAATACAGCGGTCCGCTATCCGCGCCCGCATTCGTGGTGATTCGCTTGGCTCCCCCGCCGCTGATCGATACCGTAAACAGATCGGTATTGGTGCTGGTGGCGGGCACGGGGTCGGTATTCATGGTGAAACAGACTTCGCTTGAATCCGGCGAGATCGCGTAATCGTCCGGGCCACCCAATGAAAACGGAGGTACGTCGTTATTGCCAGGCGTCAGGTCTTTCGTGGGGCCGCCGCTGATGTCCATCACAAACAGGTGCGAACGCCGCTTGGTCTGCCAGCCGGTCCAATGGCGGTACAGTAGCGCCGTGTACGTGCGCGCTTTTACCTTGCTCTTGATTTCGTCGTCCAGGCGCTTGCGGTTGCAATCGTCATCCGGGCAATCTGGAAACACTTCGCTTGAAAAAACCAGCTTCTTGCCATCGGGCGATACCAGCACGCCGCCCGCTTCGGTCGCCAGGTTGGTTAGCTGCCGCGCCTCCGTGCCGTCGGGCTTCATGCTCCAGATTTGCGATGTGCCACCGCGGTTTGAAACAAAGACCAGGCTGGCGGAATCGGGCATCCAGCGCGGACGCTGATTCACGGAACCTTGCCCGCTGATCTGTTTCGGAACTCCGCCATCCATGCCCACTACGAAGATCTGCTGGGGCTTGGTGTTCTGCTCTACATCCACGGTCTGCACCGTGAAGGCCACCAGCTTGCCGTCCGGCGAGAGCTGCGGCTCGCTGATACGCGCGATCTTCATCATCGCGCGTGCGTCGAAAGCCGGCTTCTGGCCGAAAGCCGTGGCCGCCGCCAAGAGGGCAAGACCGACAAATCGCAACATTATCGTTTCAGCTCTTGGTCCAGAATCGGCTTCAGCGCCGCTAAAGAAATCGGCCCGTTGTAATGCTTGCCATTCACAAACAGTGCGGGCGTGCCGTTCACCCCAGCCTGCTCACCGTCCTCAAGATCTTTCTCCACTACCGCCTTGTGGCGCGCGGATTCCAGGCCCGCCTGGAACTTCGTCCCGTCCAAGCCGGCCTGCTGCGCCCACTTCACCAGATTCTCGCGACTGAGCTGCCGGAAATTGGCGAACATCAAATCGTGCATTTCCCAGAATTTACCTTGTTCCTGCGCCGCCAGGGACGCGTTCGCGGCCATCTTCGCGTGCGGATGCATGGAGAGCGGGAACTGCTTATATATCAAGCGGATATCTTTGGGGTAGGCAGCCATGATCTGCTTGATTTCGCGCGCGGCCACGGAGCAGTATGGACATTCAAAATCTGAGAATTCTACCAGCACAATCCGCGCCATGTCCGGGCCCATGGAGGGTGCGCCGGTAGTGGGAATCTGAATCGGCTCGTCCAAAATCTTCGGCTCCGCGCGCGGGCGCCCCACGGCGGATTCGCTCACAAGTTTGGCCACTTCCGCCGGATTCTTGCCATCTTTGAAACCTTTCACCATCAGGCCGCTCAGCGCTTTGCTATAGCTGCAGGAAGGATCCTCCACGCGGCACTGCGCCACTTTCATCCCGCACGCGCAAGTGCAATCGGTCTCCCGCATCAGTTTCAGCGCAGAGGCCTTCTGGGCGGTGGTGGATCCGGCCCAATCCGTATTTGGAAGGTCGTTTCCGGTCCGCCACGAGGGAGCAGCCGCAGTCTGCGCAAACATCACGCCCATCAGGGCAAATACGCTAAGGCAACGCATCCCTCTATTATGGATGAATCACGTTATGCTCAGACGAATTGTCCTTTTCAGCACCCTTGCGGCTCTACTGCTCCCCGCCCAACCGGCGCGTAAATTCGCGCTCACCGTGGATAACATCATGCGCGGACCCGGTCTGGTGGGATATGAGCCGGCCGAGGTGCGCTGGTCCGGCGACGGCGAACGGATCTATTTCCAGTGGAAGCAGGCCAGCGATCCCCTGCACGCGGACCCCGGCACCTACGTGGCGAATCGCGATGGCTCCGCGCTGCGCAAGCTGACGGATCAGGAGGCGCGGTTGGCCCCGCCAGTCGCAGGCAATACCACCATGGACCACCGGCTGACCGTGTACGGGCGCGATGGCGATCTGTTCGTTTATAGCAACGCCACGGGCGAGACCCGCCAGGTCACCCAAACCAGCGATGTGGAATCGAATCCGCGGTTCCTGCGCGATGGCAGGCGCATCAGCTTTACGCGCGCCAACAATCTGTTCGTGATGTCGCTTGAAACCGGATCGCTGGTGCAACTCACGGACATTCATGGGGCGGCCGCAGCGGGTCCGGGGCCAGCCGCGCCTGTCACTGCGGGTGAAACGAAAAAAGGAACCGACAGCCAG
>JBBQUE010000316.1:0-4871 GCA_038212805.1 Bryobacterales bacterium
CCTTCCGGAAAGAACGCGGTGCGGATGTCGTCCCCAATCACCGCCACCGCCTGGTGCATCCGTTCCTCGGTTTCAGTGAAGTACCGGCCATCCACCACCGGCACATCACGGATGTCCGGCAGCGTGCTGGACGACCCGATCAGCGTCGCGCCCTCAAACGTCTGGTTCTCGCCCTTGATGTCTACCGACTTCTGCATGTACGGACTGTAAATGATCTGATCGCCAGTGGCGGCGCGCAGGTAGCTCACGTCATCCGGCGTTATCCTCTTATTACGGCGTTGCTTCTCCGCCAATTGCCGCCGGGTCAACTGGCCCACGGAGGCGATCTGCGCCACCAGGTAGCTATCCACGCCGAACTGCTTCGACGTCTGCACCTCGGCATATGCGCCCAGTCCGTCAATCGCGGCCCCCACCAGAATCACGCTGGCCACGCCTATGATAATTCCCAGCAGCGTCAAAAAGCTCCGGAGCTTGTGGGCGCGAATGGAATCGAGTGCCAGCGAAATCGCCGTGGAGATATTGCGTAGCGGACTCATGGGGTTCCCCCTATTGTCCTTCATTCGCGCTGGGTATTATGGGCGCTGCTCCAGAACCGGAAGCGGATCGGCCTCGCGCCTCACCGTGCCGTTCACGGCATCCTGAACGTCCACGTCGTATTCGCCCAGAATCCGGCCCGTCACTTGCTGCAGCGTAGTACGCGCGCGAACATACTGATTGCGGGCATCGATCTCCGTCAGCCGTCTGGTAACCGTATCCCGCTGCACAATCAAGACATCCAGAAACGTGGACGTCCCCAATTCATACTTGCGCCGGGCGCCCGCCAGGGTCTGCTCCTGCAAGTCCCGGGCCTGAATGCTGGTGTCATACGCCGATCGTGCCTGCGATATCACCACCCAGTTGTTCGCCACATTCACCTTAATGTTGTTCAGCAGTTGCCGGTCTTGAATCTGGGATTGCCGGTAATTCAATTCGTCGGTGATCAGATCGGCCTGCGCGGCCCGGTTCCGCAGCGACATGCTCAACTGCAAGCCCACCGTGTAGTTTGGGAAATTGCGCCCCAACACCTGGCCCAGGGCCGTACCGTACCCACCCAGAAAGTACGGGTTCACGGTGGCCGGATTCCGGAGCAACCGCTGCGTGACGCCGTTCACCGTGATGGTGGTGGGGATCATATTTACATCGCCAGCCTGCCCGTTGTTTTGCAGGTTCACGAACGCTTGCAAAGTCGGCAGCAGGGCATTTTTCGTCCCTAGCATATTGATCCTGGAATTCTCCAAGCCCCCCCGGCTTTGTTCCACGTCCGGGCGATTCCGAATCGCCTCCGCGATCAAGTCTTGGATCGGGACCACCGGCTCCTGAGCCGGAATTACGACCGGCGTGGTGGGCACAATGCGCGCCGTCAACACCGCCAGGTTGTCAAAGCCGCCCCGCGTTAACACGCTCTTCAGCGTCATCTCCTGCTGCCGCACCTGGGTCTCCGCGTTCGTCACATCCTGCTGCGCCGATTTCAGCTCGGCTTGCGATTGAATCAGGTCAATCTCCGCGATCGCCCCCAATTCTGCCCGCCGCCGGTTATCGGTAAGCAACTTCTGATTCAGTTCCAGCGCTTCCCGCTTCACCCGGAGGCTCTCGTTGAAGGACACCAGATCCCAATACAGATTCGCCACATTCGTAACCGTCGAGATCACCTGCTGCTTGAACGTCAGATCCGAAATGTGCCGCTGATTCCTAGCCACCCGGATGGCGCGCCCGTTAGCCGCATACCCAAAGCCCTGCAGCAGGTTCTGCGTAACCTGCAACTGCAGCGCGGCCGACGTGGTGGGATTGAAATCGTTCTGCGGCGAGTTCTGTTTTAATCCCAAAGTGTTCGTCAAATTCATCGAAACGGTGGTGCCGGTCAGGAAGCCTTTCTGCACCCCCGCCACTGCATTCTGATATTGGGATACCAAGGCGTTCAAGCCCGTGACAAAAGAGGAACTCTGCGGCGAAGTAATGTGGGCGAACTGCCAACTGCCAAACAATACCGGATCCAGATTCGGAATGGAAGATCCGGCCAGCTGCACGTTCAGTCCACTAAGTACGCCGCTTTGCGAAGAACTACCGCCAGTGCTGGAGGCACCCAACGAGTTGGCCCCGGATAACACGCCCAGCGAGGCGGACGCAGGCCCGTTGTTGACGTTGGAGCTCACGTTGCGCAGCAACTGCCCCGCGCTGGCCCGCAGCAGATTCGCATCCGAAAGCTTGGGAGTAATGCGGGCATTTTCCAGATCCAGATTGTTCTCAATGGCAAGCGCAATGGCATCACGTAAAGAAAGGTAAATTTGCCCGGCCCGCATCAGTTTCTCGAGGCGCGGCGAGTCTTCAAAGCTGATCTCACGCACCGGATGGGGCCGGTAATTGCGGGTGATGCTCGAGAAAACTCCTCCCGAACTCCCCGCAATCTCCGGAGTTTGCGCCCACAGCGGCAGCGAAAGAAGACAAAAAGTAAGGATACAGATTCGAACCATAAGCTCCATTTAACCCTAGGTACAAAGCTGTACGCAGGTTTCGCTGGCTTTGTTTCACTTTTCCGCATCCCCGCCGTCAGCAATTTGGTCGCCTTCTTCGTCTCCGCTTCCATGGCGCGCTTGCTGGTCTTCATCTTCGCCTCTTCATCTTCCACCCTGTAATTCGATGGAATGGTGAACAGCGCGGGGTCCGGCTGGCCGCGCTGAATGTTCGGGAGACATGATTCCGGGCCACGCCGAAAAGAAAACTCGCAAAGCCTCCCCGCTCCGGGTCGAACCGGCTCTTTCCCCGCATCAATTCCAGGAATACTTCCTGCGTTACTTCCTCGGATTTCGGTCTTCGCGCTCATGCGCAGAGCAAACCGGTAGACTGGTCCCTGAGGGCGCCGGAGCAAATCGCTATCGCTGGAGGTCGCCTGCATCATTTCACTATCCGGAATTCACGCTCGGGCCGGAAAAGTTCCAATTCTGTTCGCTGTCAGCTTCATTTTGTTATAAAGTAGAGCGATCTTACTTTAGCGGGGTTCTTTGTTGGCTATGAAACTGTTGGCTATGAAAACCAAGTTGTTTGTCATTGCGCTTTTGCTTTTGAGTCTGCCTCTTTTCTCTCAAACCCTGGGCGAAATCACCGGCCAGATCACCGACGCCACGGGAGGCATCATCCCAGGCGCCGCCATCACCGTCACCAATCTTGCAACCAACGCCGTTCGCACCGCCGTCAGTACGCAAGCCGGCGATTACGCTTTTCCATCGCTGCCGCCTGGCGCTTACAGCCTGCGCGTGGAGAGGACCGGGTTCAAGACCGCCGTTTCCAAGGACGTACAAGTTCAGGTCCAGCAAACCGTGCGGCTCGATATCGCCCTCTCCATCGGCCAGATCTCTGAATCGGTTGAGGTTAGCTCGCAAGGAACCCAACTGCAGGCCGAAAACGCCACGGTGGGTACCGTCATTGAAAACAAGCGCATTGTGGAGTTGCCCCTGAATGGACGCAATTACCTGCAGCTCGTCGCGTTGTCGGCGAACGTCACCACGGCGTCCCCGTCCGCGGGCCAAGCCGGAGCCCGCCAAGGCGGCGACCGCGCAGGCCAGTCCCTGTCAGTGGCCGGGCAGCGCACCATGTTCAACCACTTCACGCTCGATGGCGTAGAGAACACCGACCCCAACTTCAACACCTACGTGATCCTGCCCTCCATTGACGCTCTCCAGGAATTCAAGGTACAGACCGGCGTCTATCCCGCCGAGTTCGGCCGCAACGCCACCCAGATTAACGTGCTGACCAAATCGGGCGGCAACCAGTATCACGGCACCGCGTTCGAGTTCCTTCGCAACGAAAAACTAGACGCCAAGAGCTATCAGTTCACCACCAAGCCGGTAGTCAAGAACCCCTTCAAGTGGAACCAGTACGGTGGCACTTTCAGCGGTCCGGTGGTGATTCCCAAACTTTTCAACGGCCACGACAAGGTGTTCTTCATGGCCAATTATGAAGCCTTCCGTCAGCGCACCTCGGTGAATTCCATCTACACCGTGCCCACCGCGGCCATGCAGGGCGGAGACTTCAGCCGCATTCCCAACACCATCTACGACCCAGCCACCCGCGTGATCACCAACGGAGTCGTCACCGCCGCCGCCTTCCCGAACAACATGATTCCGAAAAGCCGGTTCGACCCCATCTCCCAGAAGTTTCTTCAGTTTTATCCCGCCGCCAACCTCGCCACCGCCAAGATCGCCGATAACTTTCAGGAGTCCGAAGGACGCCCCATCAACAAGGATCAGTTCATCCTGCGCATGGATTGGAACGAATCCCCGAAGTCCTCCTGGTTCGGCCGCTATAGCTGGGGCGACGAAAACCAGTTGAGCGTGGGCCTGGGCAACGCCGGCAGCAAGATCCTCACGAATGTGGAGCAATATGTAGGCTCCAACACCCGCGTCCTGACTCCGAACATCGTCACCGAAACCCGCTTCGGCTATACCCGCTTCTATAACTCCATTGGCCGTCTCTTTGCGTTTAACCGCAATGTGGTGAAGGAAATCGGTATCCCCGGATTGCCCGAAGGCCAGCCTGTCCAATGGGGAATCCCAGGTGTGGGCCTGGTCAACTACAGCGGAATCGGCGACGATAGTGAAGGGCCCTACGAAAACAAAAACCACTCCCTGCAGTTCCTCAACAACACATCCATCATCCGGGGCAAGCACACCTTCCGCTTCGGTGGCGAAATCCGCAACGACGCTTACAACCAAGTGGGCAACCAGTTCGCCCGCGGCCAGTTTACCTTCGATCAACAGGCTACCCAGAACCCCGCCAACAAGAGCGGCGGCGACGCCTTTGCGGGCTTCCTCCTCGGCCAGATCTACCAGGCTGAAGCG
>JBBQUE010000317.1:0-4869 GCA_038212805.1 Bryobacterales bacterium
ATTACTTCCGAGCGCGACCAGAGGGCTGATTTTGGTGGGCATCGGACCGGCCAAATCGGAGTACGGCTGGAATTCTAAAGTGCTTGAGGGCGCACTGGGAGGTCTCTGGTGCGCCCTGCTTTCCTAGGGCATGTCCGCCAGCACGTACGCCATCACGGCCATGGTGGCGATGTTCAGCCGCAGATCTTCAAGCTTGATTTTATCGAGAGTGTCGGCCCGGGTGTGATGCCAGTCGAAGTAATGCGTTCCCACCGTTCGTAACCCCAAACCAGGAACTCCGTCGCGCATCAGCGGGCTGATATCCGCGCCGCCTCCCCCCGCTTCAATGGATCCAGATCCAACGCGCTCCAGCAGCTTTCCGATATCTTTGATCTTCGCCAGATAGGCCTGCGTGTTCTGGCCGGCGCTGACCCCGAAGCCCACCGGTTTCTCCGCGCCGCCATCCATCTCAATCGCGGCCACGTGGCTCTTCACGTCCTTCACCCACTCACGGTAGGCCTTCCCGCCCGCGCCGCCGTTCTCTTCATTCGTCCAGAACACTACCCGCAAAGTCCGGCGCGGCTGCAAGCCCAACTTCTGAATCAAAGCCACGGCCTGGAGCGCCGTGATGATGCCGGATCCATCGTCCTGCGCCCCTGCGCCCACATCCCAGGAATCGATGTGCCCACCTATTACGACGATCTCTTCCGGCTTTTCGCGGCCGGGAATCTCGCCGATCACGTTGGCCGAATCGGCATCCTGTAGGGTTTTCGCTTCCATGGACAGATGTACCGTCACTTTGCCGGCCGTGGTCAGGCGGTCCAGTAGCAGCGCGTCTTCCATGGTTACCGCGGCCGCCGGAATCTTGGGTGTATCTGCTTCGTATTCCATAGCGCCGGTGTGGGGGGATTGCAGGCTCAGCGGAGTAACCGACCGGACCAGCATCGCCACCGCGCCAAACTTCGCCGCGTGCGATGCGCCACCATGCCGGTAAGCCACGGTTCGGCCATAACCTTCATAGGGGACGTTGAAGAGCACGATCTTTCCTTCAACAGCGGACCGGCCCAGCTTTTCCAGTTCGGCGTAACTGCCCACGGAAACCACCTGCGCCGTGATCCCAGCCTTGGGCGTTCCGATGCTGCCGCCTAAGCCGAGCATGGTGAGGGGACGCTGCACCGGCTCCACAATGGCCGCACTTTCCAGCCCGCGAACCCAGTGCGGAACTTTCACCCGGGGGGTGACCACGTTCTTCAGGCCGTCGCGCTTCATCTGCTCCGCGCCCCACAGGATGGCCTTCTCCAGCCCCTCCGACCCCGCCAGCCGGTTCCCGATCCGGTCACACAGATAGGCCAGCTTCGCGTATCCGTCGTTATCCGCCAGCGCGGCATCGATCAACTTATCGGCGGCCGGCCGGTACTGATCCACCAGACTCTGCGCGCTGATTAGCGACGTTAGCACTAAAACAGGCAAACCAACCCAAGCGTGTTTCATCATGAATTCACTCAGAATACACTAACGCGGTGGCTAAGCTTGCGATACACTCTCGCGTATGAGATCCCTGCTCATTGAGTTTCATCGCTTCGGCGATCAGAACACAGGATTACTAAGGAAGGGTGATCATTATCTGGTCGCGCCGGCTTCGCACGCGGTCCGCGATGTCCCCATGCCGCTGGATTATTTGGAGTTTCTCAAACTCATGAAGGCGCTTCGGTATCAGCAAGGGGCTGAAGCGCGCAGGTTGGCGCTGGAAAAAATCAGTGAGATTGTTTCTACGCTTTTGGGATCGAAGGACCTACGCGACCTGACGGAGGGAGATTTCCCTCTGCAACTGGACTTGGTAGCGAATGCGGCTGAGTTGTCGGCGCTTCCGTTTGAAGCGGCCGTGAACAGCGAGGGTCAGGCGATGCTGGCAGGAAAGCATCCGGTGATCGTTACCAGGCGGGTGCGCGGGGAATTTGCGGAAACCCTGCAAAAATGGCCCGCCAAAGCCCGGGTGCTCTTCGCGTGGGCGTGTCCTAGAGATTTGAACTCGGCGGTGCCCTCTCAAGAGCACGAAGCCGTGCTGCGGAAGGCGCTGGTGGCCGATAGCTCAGGCGTGCTGCAGGTGTTGGCGGGGGCCAGCCTGGATTCCATTCGGGAGGCTTGCCAGAAGGCCGCGGAGCAGAAGAAGCCCTTCACCCACGTCCACTTGCTGGCTCATGGATGCCCCGTGGGTGAGGAGTTTGAGAAGATGTTTGGCTTGGCGCTCCATGAAACCGAGGGTTCGGACGAATTCCACCCGGCTACCCCGGAGCAGATCGCCGACGCCCTGGCACCGTTGGGTGGCTCCACCAGTGTCCTGACCCTGGCGGCGTGCGATTCCTCCAATGACGAGAACACCATAATCCCGCGCCGCAGCATCGCGTATGAGATGCATGTGCGTGGAATCCCGGTGGTGATTGCATCCCAATTCCCTCTGACAATTCCGGGGTCTACGATTTTGATCGGGACGTTCTATGGGGAGTTGCTGGCAGGCGCGGACGTGCGGGTGGCGCTGCACTCAGCCCGCCGCGCTTTGTATGAAAAGCAAGCCATCACGCGTCACGATTGGGCCAGCGTGGTGGCGTATGTGCGGTTGCCGGAAGGGTATACGGAATACCTGCCTTCGGTACGGCTGGAAGCGGTGCTGTCATCCCTGCAGGCTATTCAGTCCCGCTCTGACGATTTGATCCATAGTGGCGCAAAAGATTCGGTGCTGTTTGAACCCCTCATTGGACTTTTGACCGCCAACCTGGCAAATTTGGAAAAGTTTCTGGCTACCGCAAAGAGGGGAGTGCGGGAAGAAAATTTGGGGCTGATCGGCAGCGCCGAGAAACGCCTGGCTGAACTCAATTTCACCTGCGGACAGCGGGCGCCGATGCTGCAGGCCTTGGAGCGTTCGCGCACGCGGTACCGCGAGGGGTTCGATAGCAATCTCTCCCACCACTGGACTGGCGTTCAATTCCTTGCGCTGGAGGCGGTACTGTCCGGCAAGATTGGAGATCCCCATCGATGGTCGGCGGCTCTGGTGGCTTCTCAGGTAGACGCCCAGAAACCCGATGAGATTTGGGCGTGGGGATCGCTGGCGGAGCTTTATCTTCTGGCGTCAAGGGCAGCTTTGGGGGACCAGACTGGAAAAGCCGCCGAGGCCATCGTAAAGATGAAGGAGCGGGTGGCGCAGTCGCCCAGTGGTGATCAGTTCCCGTTGGAATCGACGGCCCGGCAACTGCGCCGGTATATGGATTGGTGGACGGCTGCGAACGGGTTCAGCATGGTGGATCCAATGCTGGCAGGCCGCGCGGCGTGCTTGTGGGAGCTGCTATCAAGCCCATTGATTTTGCAATAGCCTGACCTTGATCAGCTGCGTCAGGCCCACGTAGCAGAGCAGCGTCAGCATCAGAATCGGCCAGTACATGGCTGGAAGGGCGGTGAAGCCCAGCGCCGCGGCGAAGGGAGAATAAGGAAGCCAGATGCCAAACGCCATTACCGCCAGCGTGGTGGCTGTGAGCGCGCCGCTCGCCCGGCTCTGCAGGAAGGGGATTTTTCCGGTGCGAATCACGTGAATGATCAGTGTTTGAGTCATTAACGACTCCACGAACCAACCGGTCTGAAACAGCGGGGCACGGGCTGGATCCCAGCACTTGAACACCCAGAGCATGACGAAGAACGTGCTGTAGTCGAAAATCGAACTAATGGGGCCCACGTAAAAGATGAAGCGCTTGATCTCCTCCAGCTTCCAGGGCCGGGGGCGCGTTAGCTGTTCAGGATCCACGGCGTCGGTGGGGATGGGCACCTGCGAAAAATCGTAAAGAAGATTATTGGTTAGAACTTGAATGGGTGCCATCGGGATGAAGGGCAGGAACGCGCTGGCACCCAGGACGCTGAACATGTTTCCGAAGTTGGAACTGGCACCCATCCGAATATATTTGATGACGTTTGCAAACACCTTGCGGCCTTCGATCACGCCCTCCTGGAGGACCATGAGATCGTTCTCCAGCAGGATCAGATCCGCGGACTCTTTCGCGATGTCGGTGGCGGTATTTACCGAGATCCCGACATCGGCCGCGCGCAAGGCCGGGGCGTCGTTGATGCCGTCGCCCAGAAACCCGACCACATGCCCCTTGCCCCGCAGGATCCGGATTACCCGCTCTTTATGGGCGGGCGAAAGGCGTGCGAAAAGCGTCGCCTTCTCCGCGGCGTCGCCCAGTTCGGCGTCGGACATCTTCTCCACGTCCGGGCCTAGCAGCATGGGATCCGGCGAAAGGCCCACATCCCGGCAAACTTTGCGGCTGATCAGGTGGTTATCGCCCGTGAGGATCTTAACTGCGACGCCGGACTGGTGAAGCGCCTCCAGCGCGCGGCCCGCACTGCTTTTCGGTGGGTCGAGGAAAGCCACATAGCCGGTTAGCGTCAGCTCAGATTCATCGTTTTTCGTACAAACATGGTTGTCGTGCAGTTCCTTCGAAGCCACCGCCAGCACGCGAAAGCCATCCTCGCTGAGACTCTCGTACTTCTTTTTGAGCCCTACGATTAATTCCGGATCCATGGGCGACAGCTTTCCGTTCAGATCAAACTGCGTGCAGCGGTGAAACACTTCCTCCGGCGCGCCTTTGGTGAGCAGAATCTTACGGCCGCCCGGATCCTGCACCAGTACGGACATCATGCGGCGTGTGAAGTCGAATGGAATCTCGTCTAACTTCTTATACTTTTCGACCAGCGCTTGCTCGTGGAACTCCGGACTATCCAGGATGGCGCGATCCAGCAGGTTTTTGAGGCCAGTCTGGAAGTGGCTAATCAGATAGCCGTCGAGAAGCACTTCCTCGGTTTCGCGCCCAGCGACGTTGCAATGCCGCTGGAGGACAACCCGGTCTT
>JBBQUE010000318.1:0-4861 GCA_038212805.1 Bryobacterales bacterium
TTCTGCGCCTCGCCCAGAATCCGCCCGCGGTCTACCCCCGCCTGAGACCCACCCACCACCGTGAACGAATTGATGTGCTTCTCGTTCTTCTTGGGATCAGTCTTGTAACGGTCCGTCTCATAATTACCCAGCAGCGCGCCCTCTACCAGGGCTGACGACATGCCGTCACTGGAATCCAGCGCAACCATCGCGATGGAGTGAATACCCTTCGATTTCAGGTGGCGTAGCGCAGCGCCGCTCAAGTTCCGGGCGTCAGCGGAAGTGAATTTGCCTGCCTTGCCACCCCCGGCCAGCAGCAGCCGCTTGGCCTTCAAACCTGCCGGGCCATGCAGAATCGCCAGTTCCAGCGTTTTACCGGTGAATTCCCCGCTCTCATAAAGGTCCTGAACCCGTGAGTCGGTAACACCCGCCGGAGGCGCGCCTTCGTATCCAATCAAAATGAGTGCGTCCGCCTCGACTTGGCCGATCGCGGTACTCGCGAGTTTAATTTCCATAATCCCTTCGCCGGACCACGGCCGCGCGGGCTTCAGCGTCCATCTCCCGGCCCTTCTCTGATTCCCGTTTATCGTGCAGTTTCTTACCCTTGCCGACGGCGATCTCGCACTTGATACGCCCGTCTTTCAGATACATCTTGGTGGGAATCAGGGTCAGCCCCTTCTCCCGCGTCTTGCCCAAGAGCTTCGCGATTTCGGCTTTGTGCAGCAGTAGCTTACGCCGCCGGACCGTCTCATGATTTTCGCGATTGCCGTGCGAATAGTGGCTGATATGCGCGTTCATCAACCACGCTTCATTACCCTGAATTTCGGCAAAGCTTTCCTTGAGCTGAACCTTGCCGTCCTTGGCCGCCTTAACCTCAGTTCCCGTGAGGACTATTCCCGCCTCATACCGCTCGGCGAGGTAGTAGTTATGGCCAGCCTGACGATTGTCGCTCAGGATCTTTAAGGGCGCGTCTTTTGATTTTGTAGTCAACGCAGCAAAAGCTTACAGCGTCAAGCACTTGTGTGATGGTTTCCCGTGCGGACGACACCTAATCCTACCATAGGCACTTTAAACGGAATAACATGATTGTTGGCAATAAGTTACGTGTTCTGGCGGGGCTTTCGATCCTGCTTCTGTCAGCCCCGCCGGCGGAACTACTGGCGCGCAGCCGCAAGGGCGACAAGCTACTGAAACAGGCCCGGGTGTCGGAAAGCCAAAAGAACTATGAAGAGGCGTTGGAGTACTACAATCAGGCGCTGAAACAGGATCCGGACGACGCTGCCTACCAGATGGGGATGCGGCGCGTTCGTGCCTTAGCTGGTCAGGTTCACGTGCAGGCCGGCCAAAAGCTGCGCGATGCCGGCCAGATCGAGGAGTCCCTGGGGGAATTCCAAAGGGGCTTCGCGGTGGACCCTTCGTCTGGAATAGCCCTCCAGGAATTGCGACGTACCACCGAAATGATTGAGCGCAATAGGAAGGCCAGCCTCCCGCCCGCCGAGCAATCCCTCACTCCCGCCGACATGGAACGGAAAGCCGCCCAGGAACGCATCGCCTCCCTGCAATCGGTTCCGCAACTCAAGCCGATCACGAACCAGATCAGTGCATTGAAAATGAATAACCAGCCGCCGCGCGTGCTGTACGAAACCGTGGGAAAACTGGCGGGCGTCAATGTCGTGTTCGATCCGCAATATCAGACGTCCGGCAAGAACGTAAACCTGGACCTGAATAACGCCACCCTGGACGAAGCGCTGGACTACATCGCGATGCTGACCAAGACTTTTTGGAAGCCCATTAGCGCAAACACCATTTTCGTGGCGGAGGACAACGTTACCAAGCGCCGCGATTACGAAGACCAGGTAGTGAAGGTGTTCTATCTAAAGAACATTACCTCGGTACAGGAATTTCAGGAAATCGTAACGGCGGTCCGTTCGGTCACCGATATCCGCCGTATGTTTACCTATAACGCGCAGAACGCGGTGATGTGCCGGGGTACGGTGGATCAGATCGCCCTGGCTGAAAAGCTGTTTCACGACCTGGACAAACCCAAGGCTGAGGTTGTGGTGGACGTGATCGTCATGGAAGCCAACCGGGATCGAACGCGCGACCTTGCCATGGGCCTGGTGTCGGGCGGCAAAACCGGCTTGGTGCTTCCCATCGGGTTTTCCCCGCGCAACCCCGTCCTCACCGGGATAACCGGAAGTTCCGGCTCCACGGGATCAAGCGGCAGCACCGCCCCTACCAGCAGTTCCATCTCGGTCGAAAAGTTCGGCAAAATCACGCTCAACGATTTTTCCATCTCGCTGCCTGGCGCGCTGCTGCAAGCCGTCATGACTGACAACCAGACCCGGGTGATGCAATCGCCGCAGGTCAGGGCTTCCGACGGGCAGAAGGTTTCACTCCGGATCGGCGACAAGGTGCCCTACGCTACGGGCAGCTTCCAGCCAGGGATTGGATCGGTTGGCGTGAGCCCCTTAGTAAGCACCCAGTTCAGCTTCGCCGAGGTGGGCGTGAATGTGGACATGACGCCGCATGTGCATGGCAGCGACGAGCTTACCTTGCACATCCTGATTGAAATTTCAAATGTCAGCCGGACGGTTACCATCGGCGGGTTGGATCAGCCCGTAATCTCGCAACGCAAAAACGAAGCCGAAATCCGGCTGCGCGACGGAGAAGTGACGCTGCTGGGTGGCTTGATGCAATCTCAGGACACGAGTTCGCAATCGGGCATTCCGGGGGTGGTCAACATACCGGTGCTGGGCGGGCTGTTCTTTGGCAGCAAGGGTAAACAGGTTAGCCGGGGCGAGTTGCTGATCGCGCTGGTGCCGCACATCGTCAGGGGGTCCGCTGTAACCCCGGCTGATCTGCAAGGCGTTGCGGCGGGCACCGATCAAAACGTGAAATTGATGTACGCGCCGAAAGCGGTAGTCACGGCTCCCGCGCCGCCCGCCGCTCCGGTCCCGCTGGCACCATCTCCGGCGATTTCCCCGCTGCCAGCACCGGCTCCGATTCCACCCTCGGGCCCCACGGCACTGGTTTTTGGAGCGCCTTCGCTACAAGTGCCGCTGAGTGCCCCGGCGTTGGTCACTCTGAACATGCAGAACGCGACCGATCTGTTCACCGCGCCCCTGAAAATTCGCTGGGATCCCAAGTTGCTGAGGCTCAACCAGGTTACCCCTGGCAGACTGATTGGCGATGGCGGATCGGAGGTCGGTCCCCCCACCATCGACATCCGCAATGATACCGGGGAGGCATCCATCACCCTAAGCCGGGTTCCAGGCGCGCCAGGGGTCAATGGATCCGGGACGCTGGTTTCGCTGGCGTTCATGGCGGTAGGCAAAGGCGTCGGTCCAATTGTTGTTACGGAAGTTGCCCTAAAGAATTCCCAGCAACAGCCGATTGCCGTAACAGGACCGGCCATGATGATCACCGTTCAATAGATTATGAGGCGAAGAGGACAACGCGGCCTGTCGTTAATCGAACTGATTGTCGCATTCACCATCCTAATGCTATTGTCCGCGATGGCGGTTCCACTAGCCCGGTATAAAGTGAAGCGGGACAAAGAACTGCAGTTGCAACGCGCAGTGGATGAGATTCGTAAGGCCATTGACGCCTATAAGGATGCGGCGGACGGAGGCAAGCTACCCCCGCAGAAGTTAGGGACAGAGGGGTACCCGGAGACGTTGGAGATTCTGGTGGAAGGCGTAAAAGCCGCCGGCCAGGTAGATAAGAAGATCAAATTCCTGCGCCGTATTCCAAAGGATCCTTTTACGAACTCCCGCGACTGGGGAAAACGGAGCACCCAGGATGACCCCAAAGCTAACGCCTGGGGCGGACAGAATGTTTTTGATGTTTATACGAAGAGCACGGAGAAGGCGCGCGATGGAACTCCCTATGCCGAATGGTAGAGCGAACAGTGCTAGAGTGAGCAACGTCAGCCGCCGGAAGTGCGGCTTTACGCTTATCGAACTTATGGTCGTTATGGCGATCACCGCCATCCTGATCTCAGTCGCGGTACCAATTTACAACCGCTCCATCACCCGCGCCAAGGAAAGCGTGCTCAAGAACAATCTCTTCACGCTGCGCACGGTGATCGACGAGTATACTTACGACAAGCAAAAAGCTCCCCAGACCTTGCAGGATCTGGTGAGCGAAGGCTATCTGCGGCAAATTCCAATCGATCCCATGACGAACTCCCCGGATTCCTGGAAAATCGTCATGGAAGACGCCCTGAATTCGGTCAGCCAGAGCGAGCCGGGAATTTATACGGTCCAGAGCGGATCGGATAAGACCAGCCTGGACGGCACCACCTACGCTGATTGGTGAGTGCCCGCCGTCAATGGTAGGCTAAAAGCAAGACGCCCGCCTCATAATCCCCGATCGTCTAATGGTAGGACAGCGGCCTTTGGAGCCGTGAATCGTGGTTCGAATCCATGTCGGGGAGCCACATCCTTTTCTGTTGAAAACAAACGAGACTCCTTCATGTCAAATCGCTAACTGCCTTGTTATCAGGTTCGAATCCAGATTGGGTCGGTCGAAAGTCGACAGGTTGAAGCCCAGCGCAGCACCGTCTCGGCACTTCAACTAGGTGCCGACAGAAGCCTAGAAAAAAGTCGCTTCATTTCTGCGACAGGGTTTTGCAACAGGCCCAAGGACCGTTCGGGCGCTCCGGTCAGAATCTTTGGGCCTGCATTTTGCAATCGACCCTCTGTGGAACGCCGGCGGTAACCATACCCTTCGCGACACATGAGTTCGATCGTCCGGCGTGGCCCACTTCGATCATTTGATTTGGCCCACCTGATGTTAGCAAAAATCGCTTTCCGGCCGGGCCGTGTTTCAGGGTCCGAATGGGGAAGCGCCTTATCAGAACGTGTTTTTCTCCGCG
>JBBQUE010000319.1:0-4844 GCA_038212805.1 Bryobacterales bacterium
GAAAGCTCCCCGATCTGATGCTCAAATCACATAGATAGCTTCCCTCACTCGGCGAACCACAACTTGGCTTGTGCTCTAGACCGATATACTATGAATAGGTCACGAACTAGAATTCGGGGCCCACACTGAGCCTGGATGACCAGTTCCCGGGGAGCGAATCCCCGGTCAAGAAGAGGTTCAGAGCCTTTTCTTTGCTCAGCTTGTCAGGTGCCCCTAACGATGGGTACGGATTTTCTGTTTCTTGCTCAATCGCTTCATGGCCTTGCGCTGATTCTTCGCAAACCGCTTCGTCGCGCGCTGGTTGGCCTTCTGCGAACTCTGCTGGGCCGCGAAATCCGCCTTGGCCTGCTTGGCTTCCGCCTTCGTTACATCCTGTGAAGCAACCGCTGCACAGGCCACCAGCATGAGAATTACTAGAGCGTTTCGCATCTACTACATATCCTAGCGCTTATGCAGCCTGATCGATGAGCGCAACCGGATCGCCCGGCCGGATGATGCCTCGCCGGTCAACCGAAGCATAAAATCCGCTCATGCCCCACAGCGGCGAGGAAGGGTCGCCCGCCTTCACCTTCCGGTCATAAACCGCCTGCTTGATGGCTGGTCCGTAAACGTCCAGGGCCTTGCACGGAACGCGCACCGTGGTCAACGAAACCACTACCTCTCCCACGCGATAGCGCTGTCCAGCGCGCATCTGCCGGTGGTCGATCCCGGATATGGTCACGTTCTCGCCCAGGGCGCCGGGGAACAGCGGAAATCCCTGTGCGATCAAAGCATCAACCGCTTCCCAGCAGACCAGCAGCAAGGCTTTCATGGGCCCGCCATGAAATTTGGGATGGTCATGGTGATCGCCCTGGACTCCCGCCGGCCCCACCATCGCTTCAGCAATGGGATATTTGGGCAGGCCCCCGCGAGAGCTGTGGACTTGCAGAACAGTACCAGTCATGGCAAGAACCGGATAGAGAGATTGCCTTCCACAGCCACGGGCACGCCGTCCTTTTTGGCGGGCAGGAACTTCCACTTCAACAGCGCCCGGACCGCTTCCTCATCCAGGCCGAAACCCGCCGGCCGGAAGATCTCGATCTGGTGCATCATGCCGTCCGCGCCAATAATCACCTCCGCCATCACGTTCGGCAGCACGCCCACCAGCTTGGCCTCGAACGTCAGGCGCGGATCCTCACCGCGTGCGGTCAGCCGGGGTGGCGTCACCTCCGGCCCACCCAGATGATACGGACGCATAATATCCTCCGCGGGAGGCTGAATGGCGATAATCACCTGGTCGCGAATTTCGCGCGCCTTGGCCTTCAGCGGGCGCGAATCTTCCAGGCGGCCGGCCGCTTCCAGCACCATGGATTCGAACTCTAAAGCCAACGCCACGTCGGCGGACTTCGTATCCGGATCACCCCGCCGGATCTCCAGCGCCTGCCGCGCCAACGGTTCTACCCGGGTTTCCAGGGCCTCTTTATTCTTGGCCAAAGCAGGATACAGAATCATCGCCAGCAACAGTTTTGCCGACGCGGCCTCACTGGTCTTGGTGCCCTGTTTGTCGTAAATGGCCACCGCCTCGCTCAGCAACGCCTGCGCCTGTGCGCGATCCAGCAACGCGATTTCGCGCGCCTGCTGTGCTAAACCCACAGGGTCCGCCGCTCGAAGCTGCGCCGCCACTACTACCACCACCACCACCACCAGCGGGATGATCTTAAATATCGTAATAAAGCGCAAATTCATAGGGGTGCGGCCGCAGCCGGATCGCGTCCGCCTCGGCGCGCCGCTTATAACCAATATAGGTCTCCACCAGTTCTTCCGTGAAAACATCGCCCTTCAGAAGGAAGCCGTGGTCGTCTTCTAAACAGTTCAACGCATCCTCCAGCGAACCCGGCATGCTGGGAACGTTCTTCATCTCCTCCGGCGACAAGTCGTAGATATCTTTATCTAACGACTCACCAGGATCAATCTTATTCATCACGCCCTCCAACCCCGCCATCATCATGGCCGCGAAAGCCAGGTACGGATTGGCCGAAGGATCCGGCGGACGGAACTCCACCCGCTTCGATTTCGGACTGGCCGAATACATAGGGATGCGCACCGCGGCCGACCGGTTACGCCGCGAATACGCCAGGTTCACCGGCGCTTCATAACCCGGCACCAGCCGCTTATAGCTATTGGTCGTCGGCGCAATGATCGCCGAAAGCGCCCGCGCATGCTTCAACAACCCACCGATGTACCAAAGCGCCATCTGGCTCAGCCCCGCATACAGATCGCCCGCGAATAGCGGAGCCCCGTCCTTCCACAAACTCTGATGCGTATGCATGCCGCTGCCGTTATCCCCATACAGCGGCTTCGGCATGAACGTCACGGTCTTGCCATACTGGTGCGCGGTGTTCCGGATGATGTATTTATACAGCATCATGTTATCGGCCGATTTCACCAGCGTGTCGTATTTCTGATCGATCTCGCACTGCCCGCCGGTGGCAACTTCGTGATGATGGCACTCAATGTTCAGGCCGCACTCAATCATCACCTGCACCATCTCAGACCGTAAATCCTGATAATGGTCCGTGGGCGGAACCGGAAAATAGCCTTCTTTATAGCGCGGCCGGTAGCCCAGGTTGTCCTTCTCGCGGCCGGAGTTCCAGCGCCCTTCCTCGGCATCAATGAAGTAAAACCCGGAGTGCGCGTTCTGATCGAACCGCACATTATCGAAGATGAAAAATTCCGCCTCCGCTCCGAAGTAAGCGGTATCGGCCAACCCGCTGTTCTTCAGATACAACTCGGCTTTCTTGGCAATCCACCGCGGGTCGCGTTCATAATGCTGCCGCGTAATCGGATCAATCACGTCGCACGTCATCACCAGCGTGGATGTATCGCCGAACGGATCCAGGAACGCAGTGGTTGAATCCGGAATCAGCAGCATGTCGCTTTCGTTAATGGCGGCCCACCCCCGAATACTGCTGCCATCAATACCGAAGCCTTCCTCAAAAGCGTCTTCTTTTAATTGGCTGATGGGGTAAGAGACATGTTGCTGCAGGCCAGGCAGGTCCGTAAAGCGCAGATCGAACTGCCGGACTTCTTTTTCCTTGGCAAATTCCAGGACTTCTTTCGGACTCATGGCTCTTAAACTATCACAGCCCACCCGCTTGCGCCCGCTTCTGGATCAATCTTCCGATGCCTTCTACAGCGCCACGGTATTCCGAGGCGCGGCCGTCCGCGTAAACGTTAATTCGCGCTCCATTTCGCCGTCTTAAACGTGGTTTACAGCCGGGGTGGGCCAAGCGTTTGCGCCTGTCTTATCTTTCGCCACCGGCTGCCAGTTCGGCATTCCGCGGGATGAGCTTCCTGTTACTACCGCTACGAAGTCTT
Source organism: Bryobacterales bacterium (assembly GCA_038212805.1). Classification (GTDB taxonomy): domain Bacteria; phylum Acidobacteriota; class Terriglobia; order Bryobacterales; family Bryobacteraceae; genus JANXQZ01. Next base: position 3,358 of record JBBQUE010000319.1, read on the forward strand.
GCGGAAAATCCGTGTCAGTTTCGCCACGGCAACGTCCACTTCGCGCTCGGTCAGGATATACGGCGGCAGAAATCGCAGTACCGTATCATGCGTGCAGTTAATCAGCATCCCGTCGGCTAGCGCATCCAGCACAATCTGTTTGCCCGGAATATCCATATCCACGCCGATCATCAGCCCGTATCCGCGCACCTCCCGAATAAACGGGAAATGGTGCTGCAATTCCGTCAGCCGCATCCGGAAGTAAGCGCCCGTGCTGCGGATGGAAGGCAGCAGTTCTTCCAGAATATCCAGGAACTCCAGCGCCAGCCGGCACGCCAAAGGCCCGCCGCCAAACGTGGAACCATGCATCCCCGCCCCAATCGAGGCCGCCGCTTTCTCATTCGTCACAATCACGCCCAGCGGAATTCCGCACGAAAGCGGCTTGGCCGCCACCATGATGTCCGGCAGAATCACCGGATCGGCTAACTGGTAAGCAAAATGAACCCCGGGCCGCCCCACGCCGCATTGGATCTCATCAAACACCAGCAGCGCGTCATACCGGTCCGCCAGTTCCCGTGCCTTGCGCGCGTATTCCACAGTCATCGGAAATACGCCGCCTTCACCCTGGATCCACTCAATCACAATACCGGCCGTGTTCTCGTTCACTGTTTGTTCCAGTGCCACAATATCGTTTTGCGGAACGAAGCGAATGCCTGGCATCAGCGGCTCAAAATCCTTGCGGTACTTGGCCTGCCCGGTGATCGCAATCGCCCCCGTCGTCCGGCCATGAAACGAATTCTCAAGCGAAATAATTTCATGCTTCCCCGGGCGTATCTTGCTGCCATGCGCCCGGATCATTTTGATCGCGCCTTCCATGCCTTCCGTGCCGGAGTTGCAGAAGAACGTGCGTTGCAACCCGCTCACTTTCGCCAGGCGCTCGGCCAGCCGCCCCTGGTATTCGTGATAGTAAAGGTTGGAAGTGTGCAGCAGCAGTCCAGCCTGCTCGCGCATCACGCGCACCATGCGCGGATGAGCGTACCCCAGGGCATTCACCCCAATTCCCGAAATCAAATCCAGATAGCGTTTCCCCTCCGTGTCATACAGGTAGCAGCCGCGTCCGCGGTGCATCACCACCGGATATCGGGCGTAGTTTTGCAACAGGTAATCGCGTTCAAGAGCAATCACGCTCTCGGCCAGGCCAGCTTCTTCCGCGGCGGGGGCTAGGGAGGACATATCACTATCATAACGAAGCACGGAACGGCCTTTCCACAAACACGAAGAGCACAATACACGGCGCAAGACTTATTAAAAATAGCGCCGGCTGCACTGCCCAAAATCCGAAAGTGGTAAGCGGGAACGTAGCCAACAACGGAGCGGCCAGCAGGGCGAAGCATTTAATGGCCAGGCTGTGGCCCAAATAATACGAGAAGCTCATGTTGCCGAACCAGCGCAGCGGAGTCCAGCGCAGAAATCTCGTCCAGCCCGCGTCCGGCGCAAGCGCGAAGTAA
>JBBQUE010000320.1:0-4842 GCA_038212805.1 Bryobacterales bacterium
GAGAGCACCTCCACGATGACCGTGGGATTCATTAGGCAGCTGTCAACAACTTTGGGCTCGCCACAAACGATCGTCATGTCAGGATAGGCATAAAGATTCGTCGCCGGCACGCGGACTCGCATGTCGCTGCTAAACCCCCGGCAACCTTTGCCAGCCAACTGAGCGTGCAACATACCGCCCAACACAAAGGTCAGCCCATTATGGTTCAAGCTGCCCCCCGCCATCGCGAACATTTCGCCGTTGTAATACTCGCTCTTATACTCAGCCTGATCGTCGAACGCGAGGTATTCTTCCGGGGTCACACAGTGGAAAGCTTGCGTGGACATGTTATGTTCAGGGTACCCGATTTAACATGAACCTGTCCCGCCGCAGCCTGATCGTGGGTTCGTTTGGCGCAGCGCTGCTGCGGGCCCAAACCTATCGCGACTATTCGCGCTGCCTGCCCGATTATCTCCGGACCCTGGCCCAAGCCGCCTATGAACGGCGCAATGCGGAGATTGCCAAACTCACCACCCCCGCCGCCATTGCCGCCCGAACCCATTGGATCCGCACGACTTTCTGGGATCTGGCTGGCGGCCAACCCGAGCGCACTCCACTGAACGCCCGCATCGTGGCTTCGTTTTTTCGTCCCGGCTACCGCATGGAAAAGGTGGTCTACGAAAGCCAACCCGGGTTCGTCATCCCCGCCAACCTGTACCTGCCCATGGGCCTGAATAGACCCGCGCCCGCCATCCTCTTCCAGATGGGGCACAGCCTGAACGGCAAGGCCCACCCGGAATATCAGAAGTGCTGCCAGGGCCTGGCCCGCCTGGGTTTCGTTGTTCTGGCGTTCGACCCCATGGGCCAAGGCGAGCGCTCCTATTATCCCGGACCCGGCGGCATCACGCGCCTGGGTTCAGCCGACGATGAACACACCTATCCCGGCAAACAGATGCTGCTCACAGGCGACACCGCCACGCGCCTGCAGGTGTGGGACGCGGTGCGCAGCCTGGACTATCTGGCCAGCCGTCCGGAGGTGGATCCGGCGCGCCTGGGCTCTACCGGCCAGTCCGGCGGCGGCACCCTGACCATGCTGCTGGCCTCTGTGGACGACCGGTTGGCGGCGGCCGCCGTTATTAGCGGGAATACCGAGAACTTCGCCTGCAAAAACTTCAATCCGCCCGGCTCCACGGACGATGCCGAGCAGAATCTGATTGGCTCCGGCGCGGTGGGCTTTGATCGCTGGGATCTGCTGTATCCACTGGCGCCCAAGCCGCTGCTGGTGCTGGTGAGCGCTCAGGATTCCTTCGGGACGTATTCGCCCAACTACCTGACCAGCGGCCGCGAAGAATTCCAAAAGCTGAGGCGCATCTATAGCATGCTGGGCGCAGCCGAAAAGCTGGAGTGGGCAGAGACGCCGCTGCCGCACGGGCTTTCGTACTATCCGCGCATGCGTGTCTACCAATGGATCACGCGATGGCTGCTGGGTTCGCGCCATACGCCAACTCAGGAACCGGAGGTCGCGCCGGAACCGGATCCGCGGATCTGGGTGGGTGCCTCGGGAAGCGTGATGCAAGATTTCGGCAGCGTCACGCCGTTCCAACTCAACCAGCGCCGAAGCATCCCACGCAAGGGCCCGTTCGCAGTCAGTCTGGCCGTACCGCCGCGGCTGCGCGTGCTCAGCAGCGTGCCCTCGGGATCGCTTACCATCCAGGCAGTGGAGGTCCAATCGGAGGATCAAATCTGGCTGCCGGCCTGGTTGTTCCTGCCGTCCCAGCCCGATCCAACCCGCGCCGTCACACTCCTGTTAGATGAACGTGGCCGCAATCGGCACTGGCGCGAAGGTGGCACGGCGGAGCGGTGGGCGTTAGCGGGCCGCACGGTCTGCGTGGCTGACCTCCGCGGTATCGGCGACTTGAAACCGGAAACAGGCCGGGGCGCACCTGGGTATGCCGTGCCCCACGCCCAGGAAGAGGATTACGCGTGGGCCTCGCTCATACTGGGGGAGCCGTTGCTGATCCAGCGCGTACGTGACATTCTGGCGCTCGCGGCGGCGCTCAAAAAGGTAACCATCGCAGCCAACGGCCGCCTCACAGTGCCCGCCATGTACGCGGCCAGCATCACCACCAACATCGAAAGCCTGCAACTCCAGGGCGGCCTGGCTTCATTCTCACAGGTGGTGAATACCGGGAATTACCGCTGCCCCTTGGCCAATATCATCCCGCGTCTGCTGGAACATGGCGACCTGCCGGACCTGGCAAAGGCCATCGCCCCCAGGCGTATCCAGCTGGCGGAGATGCAATCCCCCGCCGCCGAGCTCAAAAAGCTGTACCCGTATTCCAACGTTGCGATCATGGAACAAGCCCCATGGTGAACCCCGTCCACACCGAAGCGCAGTTGGAAGACCTGCTATCCCAACCGTCCGACGCCGACATCGAAGCCATCTCGCAGCTGGACGGCGATATTCTGGTCCTGGGCGCCAGCGGCAAGATGGGGCCCAGCCTGGTGGCCCGCGCGCGCCGGGCCGTGGACCTGGCGGGCAGTGGCATACACGTCACGGCCCACACCCGCGCCATGGCCGATCTTACTGACCGCACCGCGGTGGATGGCCTGCCCGACGCGGCCAACGTGATCTACCTGGCGGGGCGCAAATTCGGCTCCACCGGAAACCAGCCGTTGACGTGGGCCGTGAACGCCTGGGCCCCCGGCCTGGTGGCGAACCGCTTCCGCAACTCGCGCATCGTCGCACTCTCTACCGGAAACGTGTATCCGTTTACCCCAGCGGAATCCGGCGGCGCAACCGAGCAAACCCCTCCCGCCCCAGTAGGCGAGTATGCGCAATCGGCCCTGGCCCGCGAACGCATGTTCGAATACTTCTCAGATACCCAGGGCACGCGCGTCGCGATTCTGAGGCTGAACTACGCCATTGATCTGCGCTACGGCGTGCTGCTTGAGATCGGGACCAAAGTCTTCGAACGCCGCCCTATCGATCTGGCCATGGGACACGTCAACGTGATCTGGCAGGGCGACGCCAATTCCATCTGCCTGCGGGCGCTGGCCCACGCCGCCTGCCCTGCCCTGGTGCTGAACGTAACTGGCCCGGAGACGTTATCCGTCCGTGCCATTGCGGAGGCGTTCGGAGCATTCTTTGGCGTGGCCCCCGTGTTCACCGGCGAAGCATCGTCCACGGCTTTGTTAAGCAATGCAGACCAGTGCTGGCGCATGTTCGGCCCGCCCGGCGTCAGCGTGGATAAGATGATCCTGCTGGTGGCCCAATGGATCGGCGTAGGTGGGCGCACGCTGAGCAAGCCCACGCATTTCGAAACCCGCGATGGAGCGTTTTGATGGTTTGGCGCGCGCGTTTGCAGCAAGGCCTGGTGATTCCAGCGCACCCCCTGGCCCTCACGGCCGGGCGTCAGATCGATGTACGGCGGCTGCGCGCCCTCACCCGTTATTACCTGGAGGCAGGCGCGGGTGGGTTGGCCGTGGGCGTCCACACCACGCAGTTCGAGATTCGGGACCGCGGCTTATTGGAACCTGTTCTGGCCATGGCCGTCGATGCCTCGCAGCACGCCGACGCCGTGCTGGTAGCGGGCATCTGCGGACCCACCGCGCAGGCCGTGCGCGAAGCCGAACTGGCGGCTGGATTGGGCTATCACGCCGGGCTGCTCAGCCTGGGCGCTCTGCCTGACGCTTCCATCGATCAACTGATTGAACACGCCCGCGCCGTGGGCCAGGTGATCCCGCTCTTCGGCTTCTATCTGCAACCGGCCGTGGGCGGACGCGTGCTGCCTTATGAGTTCTGGCTCCGCTTCTGCGAGATCGCAAGCGTGGTGGCCATCAAGGTGGCACCCTTCAACCGCTATCAGACGCTGGACGTGGTGCGCGCCGTAGCCGAATCAGGCCGCGAAAGCGACATAGCGCTGTACACCGGGAACGACGACCATATTGTGCTTGACCTGCTCTCCCCCTGGTTCACGGGCGGCTTGTTAGGGCACTGGGCATTTTGGACCCGCCGGGCCGCGGAACTGCTCAGTCAGATGCGCGCTATCAAATTCGGGGGCGGCGCACGGCCCGATTTGCTGGCCCTGGCCGACCAAACCACCGACGCCAACGCAGCCGTCTTCGATGCCGCCCATAACTTCGCCGGCTGCATCCCCGGCATCCATGAGATTTTGCGCCGCCAAGGCCTGCTGGCGGGCCGCTGGTGCCTGGACCCGCACGCGGATCTGTCGCCCGGCCAACTGCAAGAGATCGACCGCGTGTGCCAGCGCTATCCCTGGCTGACGGATGACGAATTCGTCCGCGACAACATTGACCGGTGGTTACGCTAACAGCCCGTGACGAATGCCCGGCTCTGTAACTGAGCTAAGGACGAAAGGCTTTAAAGCTGGCCACGGATGTACGCGGATGCGCGCGGATCAGACCCAAGCAAGGAAGGGCCTGGGCTTTTCTTATCTGCGTTTATCGGCGTTCATCCGCGGCCAGTTTCATCTAACTTGAGGGTTGCTCCCACTTCCACGTCGCACACCCTGACCTGAGCAAGAAGTCCTTTTCTGACTTCCGCCTCGGGCTGCTAAGCTTTAAGACGACGATGCCTTTTGACGGTCTGCGTGTGATCGCGTTCGAAAGCCGGCGCGCCAAAGAGATTGAGGAGCTCATCCGGCGGCAGCAAGGCAATGCCTTCGTAGCGCCCTCCATGCGTGAGGTCCCGCTCGAAAGCAACGTGGAAGCCTTCGCCTTTGCCGAACGCTTATTCAACGGCGAGTTCGACATGATGATCCTGATGACCGGCGTCGGCATCCGCGCCCTGCACCAGGTATTGGAATCGCGCTACCCGCCCGGCCGTTTTCAGGAAGCCTT
>JBBQUE010000321.1:0-4841 GCA_038212805.1 Bryobacterales bacterium
CCCGCTGACCAGCTTCCAGCCGTCTTCCTTGGCGATAGCGGGAACGGTGTTGGTGGCGCCAAACGTTTTGCTTCCGGCACCGCCAAACTTGGACTCCGGGCTGACCTTCTGGTCCATTTTGACGGAGGCGGTGTATTGGACCCCGGCGAGTTTGCCGCCGTTGAGGGATTGCAGCTCATGGTTGAAGTTTTCGCCCGGCCAGAAACGATGCTGGCTGCGGGTCTTGACGTAAACTTCCCAGGCGCACGGGAGGACGGGTCCGCCGGGCGGGCCTTGGGGTCCGGCGGCCGCGGCGGCATTGGCGCCCTTGAGTCCGCCGGGCGGCCCTCCGGGAGGGGGTACGGCGTTACCGCCCATCGATTTCCTCCGAGGCTTCCGGCTCGCTTCCGTCCTCGCCGTCTTCTTCGTCGTCCCAATTCGCCATCTCCTCAGGCGACACGCTGCCTGGGGCGGGGGGGCGGACAATGGGTTCGTATTCGGGTTGAATGGATTGGGGCACGTAACTCGGTTCTACACCGTTCTGATCCCATACAATTCCGTCGAACTCCTGAGTGGGCTGCTCTTCCAGGGGTTCGGTGGGCGGTATTTGGTCGGGATACAGGCGGCGGTAGGCTTCGTCCATCAGGAGGTCCATGCGGACGGTGGGCGACTCGGCATGCAGGTGGAATAGGGGGCTGGCCGCATCCAGATAAGGAAGGGCACAAGGCTCAAAACCCTGCCCGCATTCAAATAACAGGTTGAGGTACCGAAACAAATCGAATTGGGATGAGAAGCCATAGGCCTTAGCTTGGTTGAGCCCGTTTCGCACCCAGTCGATTGCGGCCTGTTCGCCGAGAGATGCGCAACGGGCCGGAAAGTGTTGCATCACGTGCTGGTACGCTTCGACTTCAAAGCGGGCCTGCATGGTGCGCGTCAGGACTTTAATTTGCTCCCCGCGGATTACAAGCATTTACAGTCCAGGAGATTAAACTAGACGCCAACCATTAGACGCCGACCAAAGGATATCACGTCCGAACCGGAAGCTGTAACGCTATCTGATGCAGGTAAGGACCAGGCCCAGGGTGGCGGCCAAGGTTGCGGCGGTGGTCGCCCGGCCCAGGATGTTCATCGCGCGGCCGTTGACCTTGATCGCCCATGATGTCGCGATTGCCGGGAAGCCATGGACAATCCCTGCCAGACGAGAGCCTTCGTGGGATTGATACCGATGAAGTCGATTCCCATGGCGATCAACATGATCGGCGTTTGTTGAGCGCTTGTTTCCGGTAGTCATGATGGGAACCGCCAGGAATCCGAACGCCACGACGGCGATTAATCCTGTTTCCATTCTTGGCCAATGCGTTGCAACACCACGCGATGGGTGTCGCTGCCGACGGCGTCCAGAAGCCGGCTGACGGGTTCTAAGACGGGTTCGCGGCTTAGGCGGAAGGTCTGGTGATGGACCGGGAGGATGTGCTCAGCCTTGGCGTCGTTGGCCCTTTTGAGGGCCTGTTCCGGGGTGCAGTGAACGTGGATCCAGGGGTTATAGGCCCCGATGGGCATGATGGCCAGGTCTACGGCTTTGGAGGTTCGCACGTTGCGGAATGTGTCAGTGACGGCGGTATCGCCGCCAAAGACGATACGGTAGCGCCCGGATTCGATCAGGTAGCCGTTGTAACCGCGGTAGGTATCGGTGCGGATGCGGGCACCCCAATGGTTGACCTCAAAGGCCCGCACCTGCGCCGGACCCAGCGTAACCGATTCATCCCAGTACAGTTCGCTGACTGATCGGTATCGGCGCGCGCGCAACAGGCCACTGGTACGGGTAGCCGTTACGACGTTGGTTCCGGTCGATTCCAGGGCACGGAGCGTGGCGCGGTCGAAGTGGTCGAAGTGGGCGTGGGACAACAGAATCATGTCGATGGGGGGCAGATCGGCCGGTAATAGAGCCGGGGATACCATGCGCCGCAGGCCCACCGTCATGGAGCCCATATTGACGCCGCAACGCTGGCCGAGAACCGGATCGGTGAGGAAGGTGAAGCCATCGGCCTTGACGAGAACGGAGCTATGCCCTAACCAGGCGGCGTAGAGTCCTACATCCGGCCATTTCTTAGGGTCTGGGGTAAAGGGCGCGGGCTCGGTAACTCGGATGGGCGCGCGTTTGTATTGCTGCCAGTATTCCGGGGTATTGATCCGGGCCACCTTCACCATGGCCGCCAAGTGTGCCAGCGGACGGTGACGCTTACCAGCCATACCGCTCTTCGTTCCAGGGGTCACCGTGATTGTGGTAGCCGTTGCGCTCCCAAAATCCAGCCTTATCTTTCTCCAGGAACGTGAGTTTCGCCAGCCATTTGGCGCTCTTCCAGGCGTACAGACGCGGGACCATCAGGCGCGCCGGGCCGCCGTGCTCTTCGGTGATAGGTTCGCCATCGTGAAGCAGGGCGACCAGGGCATCCTGCGCCATCAACTCGTTGACGGGCAGGTTGGTAGTCCAGCCGGAGTCGTAGCCGGTGACGAGCGCGAAGTGGGCGTTGGGCAATAATCCGCCAGCGAGATCCACCAAGGTTTTCAGGGCGACGCCTTCCCAGACGTTGCCTAGACGGGACCAGCGGGTGACGCAATGAAAGTCGGCGAAGACGCGGACTCGGGGTAGCGCCTGGAACTCACGCCAATTCCACGAGATGGGACGGGCTATCAGGCCGTCGAGCGAGAGGGTCAAATGCTCCAGGTTGATGGTAGGAGCTCCGCTGGCGTCCAGAACTGGCCATTTCTTCGTGCGGCTTTGGCCGGGTGGCAGGCGATTCGCGCGCCGCGTATCGGGGCTCACGATCAGATCGGGAGGCAAGCCGTCTGGGCTGGGGATTTCTTCGCCCTGGGTTTTGGTTTTATCCATCGCGAACATGGAGAATTTCGTGGGCCTGCGATAACTACTTCGAGTATGACACCGAATCGATTCGTGTTGCTCCTGGTTCTTGCAGCGGGGGCGGCCTGGGCTGGCGGTAAAGGTAGCCATGCGGCGTACGTGGGGGGGACCATCGCTGAGATTCCAGAGGGATGCTCTGGACGGATGGAGGCCATGGATGAGCGGTTCCTGGTATTCGCGACGGGAAAAGCGAGTTGGCGGGTTCCTTATGAGCGAATCAACCTGCTGGAGTATGGGCAAAAGGTGGACCGGCGTGTTCTGGCGGCGGTGCTGATTTCTCCGCTTTTCCTGCTGAGCAAGAAACGGCAACACTTCTTGACCGTGGGATATGAGGACGAAGAAGGGCGGCAGCAGGCTATGATCTTCCGAGTGGATCACAACGACATTCGATCGATGCTGGTGAGTCTGGAAGCGCGGACGGGCAGGAAAGTGCAGTTCCAGGATGATGAGGCCCGCAAGTCGGGCAAGGGTTAGACGATGCTTCGCTTACTACTAAGCATTTGGTTGATTCAATTTAGCCTGGCGGCTCAGGTGAAAGTCTCCGCGCCCAGCGTGCCCGCGCCGGCCGAGGAGGACGAGGACGAAGATACCGGGGCTCAGTTGGCTAAGGTGCGGCGGATTTTTGTGGATATGTTGACGGGCGGGGAATCGGCGTTGAAGATTCGGGATCTGCTGATGACCAGCCTGCAATCGTCGAAGTTGTTTGTGGTTACGGAGAACGAGGACAAAGCCGACGCGGTGTTGAAGGGCGCGGCGGAGGACAGCATTTTTACGGACCTTTTCTCCTCGACCGATGGATTGAACGCCCACAGCCAGGTCAGCCTGCCGAGTTCGGACAATTCGAGGTATTCGGGCCGCACGGGCGCGAGTATGGGAATCGGACAGAACGAGAGCCGGCGGTCTGAGGAGCGAAAGCACGAGGCGATGGCTACGGTCCGGCTGGTGAACAATGATGGCGATGTGATTTGGTCTACCACGCAGGAGAGCTTTGGCGGGAAGTTCCTGGGGGCTGCCGCGGATGTAGCCGATAAGGTGGCCAAGCGGCTGGCGGCGGATATTCGCAAGGCGAAGGCCGTGCCAGGTAATGACAAGCTACTTAAGAATTGAAAGCAGGTTGCTGTATTCGTCGGTCCAAAGTTTGAGACCCGGCGGGCGCTTACCGGGTTCGCCCAGTTTCTGCCACTTGGAATCGGTGAAGGCGGTGGGGGAACTGGAAACCAGCATCCAATCCGAGGAGCTGAGAATGGGGTCGTCATCGCCGGCTTCGTCGAAGACTCCGAGGACTTTTTTGCCCAGCGCCTGCGCGGCCAACCGGACCACCCATTCGAGTTGCAAGTAGCGGTTGGAGATGTGGACGGCCAATACGCCGTCCGGCTTGAGATGACGGAAGTATTCCTGGAACGCCTCGGTGGTGAGGAGGTGAACCGGGATCGCATCGCTGGAAAATGCGTCCACGACGAGCAGGTCAAACTGCTGGGGAGCCTGGGCTTCGAGAGAGCGGCGGGCGTCGCCCATGACGACGTCCAGTTTGGACTTGCAACCAGACAGATAGGTGAACTGCGAGCGGGCGATTTGCTCGACCAGGGGATTGATTTCGTAGAAGACAACCGTGTCGCCGGGCCGGCCATAGGCGGCCATGGTGCCCGCGCCGAGACCGATTACGCCGAGCTTCATGGGTCCACGGGCCTGCTTGTCGACTGCGGCTCGCCCTACTCCCGAGGTAAAGCAGTAATAGGAAATAGGTTTCCGGCGGCCGGCGGGATTCAGAATCTGAGAGCCGTGGTTGATGGTGCCGTGGAAGAGATGGCGAACGTCCTGACCGGCTTCCTTTTCGTCGGCAACCCTGAGTTCGCCGTAGAAATTCCGGACCAGTAGACGCTGTTCCGATTCCCAGGTGTGCTCGCCAATGGTTAGCAAGAAGATGAGCGAGACGGCGACGCCG
>JBBQUE010000322.1:0-4838 GCA_038212805.1 Bryobacterales bacterium
CCAGCCGCTAATCGGCTGCAGGCAGCACAAAGGCAATAGCAGCTCTGCCCAAGGGGCGTCTTCCATCCACATTCGACCGTCGAACGGTTCTACAATAGACTTGCGGCCGGCGAAAGTGCGGACGAAACGTCTCGTAGCGAGGCGGGGGCGGCGTTAAAACAGGTGGGACTTTCGGTGGCGACGCTGAAGCCCGATAGCCGCAATGGCCGGGCGAGCACGCGCCAGATAAAAACGTCATCGATAAACGCAATCGAATCTGGTGTTTTTCCCTGAGAGATCACGTACGCACTTTCCAGCATCGGCTGGCGAAACGCAGGGCGCGATAGGCGCTTGGGCCCGCGTACCCAACGTTACACTAGTGGAGTGGAAGAAGAAGCCCTCGGCAAAGCCTACGACGCACAGTTGATACGGCGGCTGTTGCGGTACATGCGCCCGTACCGGCGGGCCGTGACCTTCTCGCTGATCTTCCTGCTTTTCAATTCCCTGTTCCAAATCGTGGGTCCGCTGTTGACCAAGCTCGCGGTGGACCGCTACCTGGTTCCCAGCGGCAAACCCATGCATACGCCGTTGGACGGATTCCTGTCGTCCGACCCCTGGACCGGCATGTCCCAAATCGCGTTGGTCTACCTGGTCTCCATTCTGGGTGCGCTGCTCTGCGATTTTGGCGAGAGCTACCTGATGCAGTGGACCGGCCAGCGCGCCATGTTCGATCTGCGGCGAGAACTGATGGCCAAGCTGCAAACCTTGGACCTGAGCTTCTTCGACCGCAATCCCGTGGGCCGCCTGGTGACGCGTGTAACCACCGACGTCGATGTACTCAACGAACTGTTCTCATCCGGTCTAGTAATGATCATCGGCGATGTTCTGATGCTGAGCTTCGTAGCGATCGCCATGCTGGAACTGAGCGTGGGCATGACGTTGATATTGTTGGGCGTTCTGCCGCTGGTGGTCGTCGTGACCATGGTGTTCCGGCGCGCCGTCCAGAGCAGCAACCGGCGCATCCGCGTGGCCGTGGCCCAGATCAACTCCTACCTGCAGGAGCACATCAACGGCATGACGGTGCTACAGCTGTTTAATCGGGAGAAGGCCAGCCGCCACGAGTTTGATAGCATCAACCGCGATCACATGGACGCGTTTAAGGATTCCATCACGGCCTACGGATGGTTTTACCCGGTGGTGGAATTCCTGAGCATGCTGGCGCTGGCGCTGCTGCTGAGTTATGGAGGGTTCCGGATTCGCTCCGGCGCGCTTACCCTGGGGGTGTTGGTGACGTTCTTCCAGTACGGCCAGCGATTTTTTCGCCCCATCCAAGACCTGAGCGAGAAGTACAACATCATGCAGTCCGCCATGTCGGCCTCGGAGCGCGTGTTCCGGTTGCTGGATACTCCGGTGGCGATCCAATCCGCGGCTGAGCCTACGGCTTTCCCGGCGGGTCCGGCGGCCATTGAATTCGACCACGTCTGGTTTGCGTATAACGGCGAGGATTGGGTGATCCGCGATCTCAGCTTCCGCATTGAGCCCGGTGAGACCATTGCGGTGGTGGGCCATACCGGGGCGGGGAAGACCACGCTGGCCAGCCTGCTGCTGCGGTTTTATGACGTGCAGCGCGGGGCCATCCGGATTGGCGGCGTGGAGCTAAACAAGTTCAATTTGGCCGATCTTCGCGGGAATTTTGGCGTGGTTTTGCAGGACCCGCACCTGTTCACCGGCACTATCCAAAGCAACATCCGGCTGGGTACGGAAAGCATTTCCGACCAGCGGTTGATTGAAGCTACCGAACGCGTCAACCTGCTGGATTTCGTGGAGAGCCTGCCGGAACGGTTCGATTCGCCTGTGCGCGAGCGTGGGAACGGCTTCTCCACCGGGCAAAAGCAGTTGATCAGTTTCGCGCGGGCGCTGGCGCACGACCCTCGGTTTCTGATTCTGGATGAAGCCACCTCCAGCGTGGATACCGAAACCGAACTGCGCGTGCGCGAGGCTCTGGACAGGCTGGTGGAGGGGCGCACGTCCATCGTGATTGCGCACCGGTTATCCACCATCCAACGCGCTGACCGGATTCTGGTCATGCACAAAGGTCAACTGCGGGAGATGGGCACCCATCAGGAGTTGTTGGCCGCGCGCGGGATTTATTGGAAGCTGTTCCAGTTGCAGTATAAAGATCAGGAGGTGCCGGCATGAGCGGGCGGGTGGTCTGCCTGCTGGCTTTGTCGGCCGCGCTGGCATGGGCACAAACGAAGCCACGCGTGGTGGTAATCGCCCATCGTGGGGAGCACCTGAAGCACCCCGAGAACACCATGGAAGCGTTCCAGGGCGCGCTGGCCGCCGGGGCGGATTTCTTCGAGCTCGATGTGCGCACCACTCAAGATGGGAAGCTGGTTCTGATGCATGACGGCAGCGTGAACCGGATGACAAATGGGAGCGGCAATGTGGCGGCCATGACCTTTGACGCGGTCCGCCGGTTGGAAGTCGGGGGCATGCAAACGAAGGTTCCAACTTTCGACGAAGCGCTGGCATTCGCGCGCGGCAAGATCGGCATTTACGTGGATAGCAAATCGATTTCGGCGGCTGACGCCATCGCGGCCATTCAGGCGCATGATATGCAGGATCACGTGGTGATCTATGGCGGGTTGGAGTATCTGAAGGAAATTGCAAAAACGAAGCCAGCCATGAAAGTGATGCCGGAGGCGGGCAGTCCGGACCAGCTCCGTTCCTTGCTGGCGGAGTTGCCGTTGCGGGTGGTCGGGTTCGACGCCAAGGATTTCAACGACCAGACTATCGCCGTTGCCCAGGCCGCCAAGTTAGATATATACGTGGACCGCCTGGGGCTGGCGGATAATCCTGTTGCCTGGCAGGACGCCATTGACCGGGGCGCCACCGGGATTCAGACCGATCACCCGGCCGAACTGGTGGGGTATTTGAAATTCAAAGGGTATCGATGAAAGTTTCCGATTACATCGCCGCGGCGCTGGTGCGCAAGGGCGTACGCCAGGTGTTCGAGCTCTCGGGCGGGATGATCACGCACATTTTGGATTCTATCTACCTGCGGGGCGGGGTCCGGATTGTGAGCATGCATCACGAACAGGGCGCGGCATTCGCGGCGGACGCGGCCGGGCGGATCACCGGGATTCCGGGCGTGGCTCTAGCCACCAGCGGACCGGGCGCGACCAACCTGCTGACTGGCATGGGTAGCTGTTATTTCGACTCCAGTCCGGCGGTATTTATCACCGGCCAAGTGAACCGGAACGAGCAGAAAGGCGACCGCGCCATCCGGCAGTTGGGTTTCCAAGAAACCGACATTGTTTCCATGGTGGGGGCGATTACCAAGAAGGCCTGGCGGGTAACCGAAGTGGAGGACGTTCCCCGGATTCTGGATGAAGCTTTCGCCACCGCCATCGCGGGGCGGCCAGGACCGGTGCTGGTGGATATCCCGATGGACGTTCAGCGGGGCGAGTTGCCGGAAAGCGAGGCCTCGCTATTGACCCACCAGCCTGCTCATCCGGCCCAAGCTGATTTGGCTTCGTTTCGCGAGTCGTTAGCCAAAGCCCAGCGGCCCCTGATATTGGTAGGCGGCGGCGTACGTTCCGGCCGCGCGATTCAGCAATTCCGGGCATTTATCGATCAGGCGGGAATTCCCGTAGTGCATTCGCTAATGGCTGTAGATGCGCTGCCCTATGCGCACCCGTTGAATGTGGGCATGATCGGCAGCTATGGCAACCGCTGGGCAAACCTGGCATTGCATCAATGTGACTGCTTGCTGGTGCTGGGCAGCCGCCTGGACGTGCGCCAGACCGGCGCGGATACCAAGGCCTTCAAAGGCGATCGCCCCATTTTCCACGTGGATTGTGAGCCGGGCGAGATGAACAACCGCGTGGTGGGATGCACCACCATGGAATCGGAATTGTTGCCCGCGCTGGAACTGCTGAGCGCCTCCGGGATTTCCGCCCATACCGCTACCTGGCAAGCCGAGATCGCGCGCCTGCGCCGCATGTGGCCGGACACTTTAGAACTACAAGGCGTGGAGGGGATCAATCCAAACGTCCTGATGCACGAATTATCGCAGGCCTCGACCGCGGCCGGAGCCTATGTGGTAGACGTGGGCCAGCATCAGATGTGGGCCGCGCAGTCGCTGGAGATGGGCCAAGGCCAACGCTTCCTGACTTCCGGCGGCATGGGTTCCATGGGTTTTGCGTTGCCCGCTGCCGTGGGGACGGCGGTGAGCCTGCCGGGTCAACCGGTGGTGGTGATCGCGGGCGATGGAGCGTTCCAGTGCAACATCCAGGAGCTGCAAACCGTGATCCGGCTGGGGCTTCCGCTCAAGATTCTGGTGATGAATAATCAATGCCACGGCATGGTGCGGCAGTTTCAGGAAAGCTACTTTGAGGGGCGGTATCAATCCACCATGTGGGGGTATTCGGCTCCGGACTTCACGCGGGTTGCGGAGGGCTATGGGATCGCCGCGCGCACCGTGCAGGATCCGGCCGACGTCCGCGGCGCACTGCAATGGTTGTGGGCGGATCCATCGGCCCCGGCTCTGCTCCAAGTGATGATCTCTCCGAAAGCCAATGCGTATCCGAAGCTGGCGTTTGGGCGTACCATGGACGAGATGGAACCACAGGCCACGCCGCTCGACATGGAAGGGACTTAGAGACCTTGCCAGCCTTCCTTAGGTCTTTATACGTTCAGGTTTTGATCGCTATCGGACTGGGCGTGGCGTTGGGGGTGTATGCTCCCGCCACGGCCGCGTCCATGAAACCCCTGGGCGATGGGTTCATCAAGCTGATCAAGATGATGATCGCCCCGGTGATCTTCTCGACCGTAGTGGCGGGCATCGCGGGCAG
>JBBQUE010000323.1:0-4831 GCA_038212805.1 Bryobacterales bacterium
CGTGGCAGCGAATTTGCCGCTGGCCAGCAGCGTTTCCTGGATTACTCTATCCCCGCAAACGGTCGTAATTCCGCCCTATGGCGTGACCACTGTTACCGCCACTATTCATCCCGCCGCGCTGCCCCGCGGAGCCAGTAAAGCTCAGATCAACGCTGGGCCCCTCACCATTCCGGTGTCGATCAATTACGGCATCGAACCCCGGCTCACGGCGTCGCTCAACCCGGTAAACCTGACTGGAACCACCAGCCAGGAGGTCCTGATCGCAGTTCCGGCGGGCCAGGTATCTTTTTCCGCCATTGCGACCTCCGGAGTCAGCAAACCCTGGCTGAGCGTGCAACCCGGCACCGCGATTGCGAACCCCGGCGCGCCTGTGAAGCTTACTGTGGGTGTGAACCCAGCGCTGCTCCCCGCCGGGCCCGCGGTGGGAGTTATCACCCTGATGCCTATCGACGGCAGCAGCCCGCTCATCATTCCGGTGAACGTCAACGCCGGGCTGGACCCGCAGCTCAGCATCTCGCCCGCACAACTCGCCTTCCCTGCGCCTGCCCCGCAAACCCTCTCGCTGACCGCCTTTGCCGGCACGAACTATGCTGTTCAGACCGTCACGTCCGATGGCGGCAACTGGCTCCAGGTGAGCCCCCGGTACGCGGTAGCGCCCTCTACTTTAACCGTCCAGGCAGATCCTAGCGGACTGGCCCCGCAAACCTACCAAGGCAAGGTGATTCTCACCAACGTGGTCACCGGCGCTCAGCAGAGCATCCCGGTCACGCTGACCGTTGCGCCTCCGCCCGCTATCTCTGCCGTGCCCGCCAGCTTACGAATTACCGCGCTGGGCCAGCCGCAAGCCCTGCAGGTCAGCAGCAACGGCCCAAGCCTGCCGTTCACCGTCACCGCGCCGGGCTTCCTGACCGTCACCCCAACCTCCGGTGTCACGCCCGCCACCGTCACCGTGGCTTTGAATCCGCAGGCTCCCGCGCAAAATTCGGGCACGGTTAGCATCGCATCTCCCGGTTTGCTCACCCAGACCATCCCCGTTACCGTGCAAATCGCGCCCCTGGCCCGAGCTATCGTGAATGCCGCTAGCCTGCAGCCCGGACCCGTCGCGCCTGGAGAAATCGTCACGCTTTACGGCGATGGTTTCGGCCCCGATGGCCTGTCTGTCACCTTTGATAACGTCCCCGCACCCATTTTGTATGCGGGCCCCGGGCAGATCAATACAGTTGTGCCCTACGAGATACCCTACGAAGTCACTGGCCAGCCATCCACGCAACTGTTGGTCACGCGCAACGGCCAGTCTTCCGCGCCGCTCGCCTTGCAGGTGATTGAAACCCAACCCGGCATTTTCGCCGGCATCCTGAACTCCGACAGCTCGTTTAATACACCCGCCAATCCCGCCGCCTTCGGCTCCGTGATCCAGATCTTCGCCACGGGAGAAGGTCTGGTTCCCGGCGCATCCACCGGGTCCATCACGCCCGCCGCCGCCCCGTTCCGTACCCCGGCGGCCCCCGTCAGCCTCACCATCGACGGGCAGACCGCCCAAATCTTGTTTGCTGGCGAGGCCCCCGGATTGATCTCCGGCGTATTGCAAATCAACGCGGTGATCCCCGACACGCCAGGCCCGTCCGCGCGCACGCTGCTGTTGAAGATCGGCGATCGGGATAACCACGCGCAAGCCATCGCCGTATCTGTCCGTTAGCAACTCATAGTAGGCCCAGGAGGACTAAGGCTAAAAACATCGGGTGTCTCATTGTTTTCCCCTAGTGAAATGCGTCCGCGCTTCGGGCATCATAAAGGCTGACAGCTATCGTGGTGGGGCTAACTGAAGTGAAACCAGGCTTACAAACTCAACGGCGACCGAGAAGTAAGAATAGTGAGCGAGGCTTTAGTCTGCTCATCATAGCGTTTTGCGCCTTTGTCATGTTCGGCATGCTTGGCTTGGCCACCGATGTTGGCAGAATGTTCATCTACAAGAATGAGTTACAAACTTTTGCGGACGCATCGGCCTTAGCCGCCATTACCAAGATTGATGGCAGCCAAGCTGGCGTGGCGAACGCCCAATCCGTCGCGACGGCGGGTCCACTGGGTACCACCAGGCCGAATGGCTGCAATTTTGACACCATCGCAATCACTAACGTGACCAGCTTGTACGGTACGGCCTTGGGAACTTACGACCCCTACTCTGTCGCAAGCTCCAATGCAACGAACACCTACAAGTTCGTCCGCGTCACAGCATCGTCTAACCTCCCGCTCAATTTTCTACCCGTGCTGCCCGGCATACCTTTACAGATGACGGTTTCTGCTTCGGCGGTAGCGGGGCAGCAGGCGTTATCCTCAGTTGCAAATACCGGCAAGATAGTTCCTTTTGCGCCCGATGCCCATAATCAGGCGGACACGGCCAATTTCGGGTTTACTCCCGGGGTGGAATATTCGTTGAAATGGGATAAGAACAGCACCACCTGCGCCGGAGATGCGGGATTCACACCTCCTGGCGCGCCGCCTTCCGAACACGGATTTGTCGATATCGGTGAGGGCAATAGCAACAGCAATGTACGAAACGGTATCACCTAGTCCACCTATCCGAATTCCACTTCCACTCCTTCCTCGCTCTCGGCTGGACAAACGCTTTACGGAGTTCCCGGCAACCGGGGATCTTCTATCTTTAGTGCCATGGCGGCCCGCGCGGCGCAGGACACGGACGACACGTCCACCACTTATGCGGACTACCTGGCAAAAGGTACAGGCAATGGGCGGCGCATCGTGACAGTCCCGGTCGCAGGGACTTGGAGTGGACATGGTTCTAACGTCAGCACTCCCATAGTGGGATTTGCCAACTTCTTTCTCGATGTAAACTACGCCGGTAGCTCTGGGTCCGTATGCGCCACTTATATCGGCCTGGGCAACGTGAATGGAAACGGTAGCGGCGGGACGGACGGAACGAAAGTCTATGCGAACCCTGTACCAATAACTAACCCATCATGACATCGCCGGAAAGATCCCAACGTGGAACCGCCGTGGTGGAGTTTGCCCTTGGTTTCACGCTCCTTTGGCTGATGTTCAGCGGTTTATACCAGGTTGGATACGCCTTCTATGTGTATAATCTGTTGCTGACGTCAGTGACAAATGCGACCCTCCTGGGTGCGAAGCTCGATTACGATACCAGCAGCGCAGGCACTTATACGACTTCCCTTCAGAATATGGTTGTCTACGGAGATACCACCGCCGGCACAAGGCCGGTGGTGCCAAACCTGACAACCAGTATGGTGAATGTGGTGATGAGTCCCTCAACTTCCATGCCTCAAGACGTAACCATCACTATTAGCGGCTACAGCATAGACGCAGTGTTCACGTCGTTCCAACTTACCAACAAGCCCAGGGCTACTTCACTTTACTATGGAAGAATCATTTGTTCTGGCTGTTAGCCGCGGGAGCATTCGTATGAGTCATTGGAGGAGCCACCGCCGGAAGAGATCGCAGAAAGGCGCGGCCATGTTGGAAACGGCTTTGGTCTTCTTAATGCTCTTGTCCATGATCCTCTTCATCATGAATATGGGGTGGATGTTGCTGCTAGAGCAATTCATCACGGAGCGGGCCCGTACTACGGCCCGGGCTGGAGCAGTCAATACCTGGACTTCCGCTGACGCCGCCAACTTCTTTGTCTACGGGACCACCACTGCGCCGCACGGCGGCGGGCCTGGCTACCTGGGACTGTTGTCTTCACAAGTGTCCTATCAGGCCCTCGGTTCCTCCGACCAATCCGACTACCGGGTGCAAGTGTCGGTATCCGGAGTTCCGGCGGTGATGTTCTGGATGCCGTACCTGGCCGGAAGCTACGCCCTGCCTCCAATCCACGTCACCGTGCCCGCCCAGAGTCTCGGCGCGAATTGAACCGGCATCGCCTGATTGGGCTATCATTCTGAAATATGCAGCAAGCCCTCGCCGCCTTCGCCATCGCTCTCTGTGCCTACGCCCAAACACCTCCGCCCAGCGCCAACCCCGACATCCACTACCATCTGGGTCCGGATTCCTTGCCCCAGGAAGGCGTCCCCAAAGGCGAGATCAAGGGCCCCTTCACCCTGCCCAGCGAAGCTTACCCTGGCACCCAGCACACTTACTTCGTTTACGTCCCCAAACAGTACGACCCCGCAATCCCCGCTAGCCTGATGATCTTCAACGACGGCCAGGCCATGATGGCTCCCGAAGGCGACGCCCGCGCCCAGAACGTGATGGACAACCTGATCTACCGCCGCGAAATTCCGGTCATGATCGGCGTCTTCATCAATCCCGGCCGCCGTCCCGACCAGCCTGAGCCCAACCCGCGCGAATGGGGCGACCGGACCACGAACCGGCCCACTGAATACAACTCGCTCGACGACAAATATGCGCGCGTTATCTGCGACGAACTGCTTCCGGTTCTCTACAAGGAATACAACATTTCCAAGGATCCCGATTCCCACGGCATCGGCGGGGCCAGCTCCGGCGCTATCGCGGCCTTCACCGTTGCCTGGGAACGGCCCGCGCAGTTCCACAAAGTGCTCAGCATTGTCGGCAGTTTCGTCAACCTGCGCGGCGGCCACGCCTATGCCGACATCATCCGCAAAGCCGACAGGAAGCCCATCCGCATCTTCCTGCAGGACGGCCGCAACGATAACCGCGGCCAGCGCAATAACGGCGAATACGATCAAACCCGCGACTGGTTTTACCAGAATGTGCGCCTGGCCAAGGTATTTGCCGAGAAAGGTTACGATGTGAATTACGCCTGGGGTATGAACAAGCATGGCCAGAAAATGGGAGGCGCGATTATGCCTGAAATGATGCGCTGGCTCTGGCGCGA
>JBBQUE010000324.1:0-4827 GCA_038212805.1 Bryobacterales bacterium
AGCTTTGACTGGTCGCCCTATAAGCCGGAGTGGACGGAGAGCCTGGGAGTGGGATTTAGTATTTCTCTCAGCGGGTGGCTACTGTTCCTGGCTCAACGATCCAGGCACAGCGGGAAGGCGGCCCTCCGTTTTCTCTTCGGACCGCTGACGCTGGCGCTGGTCCTGTCCGGCTTGTGCATGGGGGGCTCGGTGTGGTTGATGTACCACAAGATCTTCAACCTGCCGGGTGTGGATTACCCCGCCATCACCACCATCGCGCCGCCGATTCTGATGGGAGGGTTCCTGCTGGCCAGCGGGCTGTTCATCGGCCTCAGCAGCGGCGTTCTGAACGATGAAGACAGGGAGTGGTTTTCGCGCGCCGGTGCGCACTTTTTCCTGTTTGTGGTGCTCTGGCCGGTGGCCTGCGCCATCGTGCTCGAAGCGCCCGAAGCCGTACTGGCCTGGGAGAGTTGGAAACAATCCGCGCTGGCGTTCCTGGGGCTGGCCAGCGGAGCCATCTCAACCCTGGCCGGGTTCAGTTCGAAGACGCGCGAGAAAGCTGAAAAAACGAAGCCACCGCTGCAGTACCGACTGGCCCTGGCGCTGGCGCCCACATTCTTCGTGCTCATTTTCTTTGTGGGTCTGTCCATGCTGACAGATTGGATCTGCTATCAAACCGGTATGAGCAATGCTCCCTGGTGGCAGCACGATAATGTGATGAAAGAGACCGCCGTCTGGACCAACTTCCTGCTGGCGTTCGCGCTGCTGGCGGTGGGCCTGGTGTTGTCGGTGTTTATCAATCCGAACCGGTTTTCACTGCATGCCATGTATCGCGGACGCCTGGTCCGGGCCTACCTGGGCGCGTCCAACTCCCACCGCGATGCCAATCAGTTCACTGGATTCGCCGAGAACGATAACATCCAGATGAGCGATTTGCGGCCGGCCCATCGTCCCTTTCCGATTCTGAACGTAACCTTGAATCTGGTAGGCGGGCACAACCTGGCCTGGCAGCAGCGCAAGGCGGAGCCGATGAGCATCAGTCCGCTGCACTGCGGGAATCCCACGGTGGGTTATCGCCCCAGCGCCAGTTATGGACGCGGCATCTCGCTCGGAACGGCCATGACCATCTCAGGCGCGGCCGCCAGCCCCAACATGGGTTATCACTCGTCGAAGGTGGTGGCGTTCATCATGACGCTTTTCAACGCCCGCCTGGGTGCATGGCTGGGCAATCCGGGCGTACGCCGCGGCGCAACATGGAAAGATGACGGTCCGCGCTATGCCATCGCGTCGCTGGTGAAAGAGGCGCTGGGGTTAACTGACGACACCAGCGACTACGTTTATCTTTCCGATGGCGGCCACTTCGAGAACCTGGGGCTGTACGAAATGGTCCGGCGGCACGCCGGCATCGTGATCGCCATCGACAGCAGTTGTGACCTGGAGTTTCATTTCGAGGACTTAGGAAACGCGCTCCGCAAGATCCGGATCGACTTGGGCGTCCCCATTGAATTCGAGGATCGCCTGATGCAGGGCGTACTGGAAGGGAAGAAGCGGTGTGCCGTGGGCCGAATTCGCTATTCCTGCGCGGACCCCACTTGCGCCGATGGCTATCTGATCTACATCAAGCCGATGGTGCTGGGGACAGAGCCGCCGGACGTGCTGAGCTACCACGCCCGCTACACCGATTTCCCGCACGAATCCACCGCCAACCAGTGGTTCACCGAGTCGCAAACGGAGAGCTACCGGATTCTAGGTTTGGAAACTATGAAAGACATCGGCGAAGGCTGGGACAAAGGAACCCTGGATGAGTTCCGCCAGCATATGGAATCCAACTATTTGAAGTAGCTACTTTCCAAGTTGTTTCTTTAGTTGTTGCTTTCGCATAGCGTCGCGCTTCGCCCAGATCGACGCGTCGTATTCCACCTTCGCTACCTTCGGGCCCTATTGGCGGGCTATCATGACTCTGTAAGTTTCAACCGGACACCAAACATCTATCCCAAAGATCCAAAAGGAACCCTTATGACCTGGAAGAAAGTCTGCCAGCTTGTAGTCACCCTCTTGTGGGCGGTTACCACCGCGAATATTCTGGATGCCGGGACCTGGGCGGTGCCGGGTGTCGTGAATGGCGCCGACACCGGCAATCACTGGGCCACTGAGGTGCGCATTCAAAATCGCGACTCGAAGCCCATCGGCGTAAGCCTCGTATTCTGGGCGCAGGGCTCGGAAACGGCCTCCGACCCATCGACGGTGGCTATTGATCCAGGTCAAACGGTCATCTACAAGAACGTGCTGGCCGAAGTCTGGCGGCTGAATGACACGCGCGGAGCCGTGATGGTGCAAACCGACGGGGCGGCGACCGTCACCGCGTTTCGCTATACCGATCAACGCGAAGCTGTGCTGGGCCAGGCTCTCCAGGCCCAGCCCGACGACGAATGGGTGAGCGGCACATCCATCGGCGATCTGATATGGCTCGCCCAAAGTGACGAGTATGATTCGGGCGTGTGGGTGGTGCTCGGCAGCGACGCGGCGCGCGCCGAGGTGATCTTCTTCGACGCGGCGAATGTCGAACTGACCAGGGCCATGGTGGAAGGCCCCAGTCGCAGCCGTTGGTTGGGGCTCGCTGATCTCGGTATCCGCGATCAGCGGATTGTGCGCGCCCAAGTCCGGTTTCTTGCGGGCAGCGGCGCGGCCTCCGGCGAAATTGCCCATCTGGCCACCGGCGATCGAATGGGCGCTCGCGCAGCCGTGGCCGAGCTGCTACAAAACGATCTCGCGGTGCACCCCGGCATGCGTAGCGCTTCGTTCCGCACGGACGGGCGTTTCTATAATCCATCCAAGGTGAATGTCACCGTCAACGTCTTCTGGAACGGTAAGTTCGTCAGTCTCCCCCTGGCTCCTGGCAAGGTACTGCAGGTGGACGACCTTGCCAAGGCCCTGGGGCTTGAAGGCGACCAGCAGGGCGTGATCCGCATTTCCTCCGGGATTAAAATCGTCGCCCTCACTCGCGTGGTTCGCCTGAATGACGATGGCTCCCTGGGACCGGGCGAATTTCTCGCCCCCGATTCCACTATCGAGTTGGGCGGCGCTCCCGTGCCTTGGACTTTGGCAGGCATCCCCGCTCAGGCCGATACGTTGTTTCTGAGTCTGCGCGGAAGCCCAGCCGCTTCCGGCAGCAATGTCACTTTCGCCGATCAGACCGGGGCGGGCTACGCCACTCTGCCCGGCCCCCTGCCGCTGGCCGCTAACGCCCAGCGGCTTGAGGATCTGCTTCAGCTGGCGGGCCTGCCCGCCCTCGCGCCCGGTGGCACTATTTCCATTGAGGCGCAGACCGGACAGGTTGCCCCGGCGGTGCTGGGACTGCTGCACGGTTCTGGCGATGTCACCTATACGACGCCTGCGCGCACAGTAGCCGATACGGCCTGCGTGGGACCGGTGATCATCGCCTTTGATGCGGACCGGAGGACTCTCGAATTGCCAGGCTCCGTCGTCTTCACTTGGCGAACGGCGCAAGCGGCCAGCACCTTCCTCTCGCTTGACGGCCAAATCCGGCAAGCCTCGGGCAGTGCCAATGCAAATGTCTCAACAAGCTCCACCGTCACCCTCACGGCCTCGAACTCCTGTGGCGATGTCACTCGTGATTTGACTGTCGCGGTGGGCTTGCCTTCACTTACGCAGGCGCAGGTGCCCGGGCAGCCGGACGCCTCTGGAGGCAGTCCCGGACAACTGGTGCGGTTCACGGTGACCAGCCTGAGCGAGCCCAGCCGCGTTACCTCGCTGCTCTTCCAAGCACCTGGTGGCTTGACCGCTGCCGCCAGTGTCGAACGTGTGGACACGCAAGGCCGGTTGTACGCTCTGGTTCCTTATATTTGGGTGGATGGACCCGCGCGCTACGTCCAAGGCGATGTCCAGGTCTCGGTGGTGTGGGACGACGGGCGGAACATCGGCGCGCTGCCCTTCCGCATTCTGCCACTGCCACTACCCGCGAATCCGATGAGCCTATTTCGCAACATGCTGAAGAGCCTG
Source organism: Bryobacterales bacterium (assembly GCA_038212805.1). Lineage (GTDB taxonomy): Bacteria > Acidobacteriota > Terriglobia > Bryobacterales > Bryobacteraceae > JANXQZ01. Next base: position 4,000 of record JBBQUE010000324.1, read on the forward strand.
GAAGAGATAGCCGCGACGGCGAATGCCCAGCTCCGGAGTCAGCAGATGGGGAGCCTCGCGGACGCGCAGAAGGCAACCCTCGCCGCGCACGCAGCGGCCCTGCGTCAACTTGCCGACGATGTGGCCAATAAAGGATCGGGGTCTCTTTTTTACTCCACCACGACCACCGGTGACAACGCTGTAAGTGCGACCATCACGCAGCAGGATTTAGCGGAGTTGATGGCGTACGAGTTGAACCTGCGCGACGCCGAGCGCCAGATGATTCTGCCCTCGCCCACCGACGTCACCACTAAAGCGGCGGTGACCCGCGGTGCCAGCGATAACCGCGACGCCGGCCGTACCTGCCTCGCAGACAAAGAAAAACTGATTCCCTTCTGCCAAGCGCTGGAGTATCGCAAGAAGTTAGAGGCCGCCGCGGCTGACCGCGCGACCGAGTTCGTGAAGCAGTTCACGACGGGCATCCCCCCTAATTTGGCGCAGCAGGGAACAAAGGCAATCGACGACTGGGTGAAAGCCCGGCTCGCGAAGATGACGATGTTCGCAGTTTTGAAAAGAATGGAGAGCTACTTGCAGTTGGCCGAAATTCTGTGCCTCGTTTGGCCCATCGAATTGGATCACTTCTGGCTCAACACGCAGCCACTCCCAAATAAGGAGGTTAAATACACGGTGGTAGATTCCCAGAACACCCGGACCACGGTGCAGGTCAACGCCAACTTGCTGCCGCATTATGATAGCAACAATATTCGCGACAAGCTGATAGAGAAGGAGGCGAAGTATATCCTTGAGAAGCTCGGAACGGGGGGCTTGCCTAGCCCCTTCGCTGAAGCA
>JBBQUE010000325.1:0-4822 GCA_038212805.1 Bryobacterales bacterium
AATCCTGATGCACACGGCGCGCTTGCTGAACGTGCCGTTGAAGGGGTTGGTGGCCACCATTGAATTGCTGGATGAAGGCGGTACAGTCCCATTCATAGCGCGGTACCGGAAGGAGGTGACCGGCAATCTGGACGAGGTGCAGATCCGGGCTATTGAGGAAAAGCTGGCGTATTTCCGCGAACTGGACAGCCGCAAGGAAACGATTCTTGGCTCGATTCAGGATCAGGGTAAGCTTACCGGCGAACTGAAAGCCCGGATTGAAGCCACGCTTGACAAGGTAGAACTGGAAGATCTGTACCTGCCCTATAAACCCAAGCGGCGCACCAAGGCGTCCATCGCGCGCGAAAAAGGATTGGAGCCGTTGGCTTCGTTTTTGTGGATGCAGCAACCGGGGCCCATGCCGTTGGCGGAGTTGGCTGCCACCTTCGTGGACGCGGCCAAGGGCGTGGCCGATACCGGGGAGGCTCTTGAAGGGGCGCGGCACATTGTGGCCGAAATGGTGAACGAAAGCGCTCCGCTGCGGAAAGGCGTCCGCCAGATGATGTGGGATCAGGGCGTGGTGGTCAGCCACAAAGTTCCTGACGCCAAGGACGAACAAGAAAAGTTCAAAATGTACTACGATTATCGCGAGCCGGTGAACAAGATCCCTTCTCACCGTATGCTGGCGATTCGCCGCGGGGAGAGTGAAGAGGTTCTGTACTTCCTGATTGAGCTGGATGCGTTGTCGTCCGTAAGTTATCTGAGGAGCCAGGTGTTGCAACGGACCGGCGAGTGGACGCCGCACCTGGAGCTGGCCATTGATGATGCCTATAAACGTCTGCTGAATTCCTCGATTCAGGGCGAAGTGCGGCTGGAACTGAAGCAGCGGTCCGATACGGAGGCGATCAAAGTGTTCCGGCAGAATCTGGAGAATGTGCTGCTCTCGCCGCCGGCCGGGCAGTTGGCGGTGCTGGCGCTGGATCCCGGCATTCGCACCGGCTGCAAGGTGGCGGTGGTGGATGAGACGGGCAAGTTTCTGGAACACAGCGTGATTTACCCGCACCAGCCGAAGAACGATGTGGTGGGAGCGGCGCGGGTTTTGAAGGCGCTCATCGCCAGGCATCACGTTGGGGCCATTTCGATTGGCAACGGGACAGCATCGCGCGAGACCGATGCCTTTGTGCGGCAGTTTCTGAAAGACGAAGGCGTGGAGAATGTGTTCACGGTAACGGTGAACGAATCGGGCGCATCGATTTACTCGGCTTCGGATATTGCCAGGCAGGAATTTCCGGATCTGGATCTGACCATTCGGGGGGCTATTTCGATTGCGCGCCGGTTGCAGGATCCGCTGGCGGAACTGGTGAAGATCGATCCGAAATCGATCGGCGTGGGGCAGTATCAGCACGATGTGGATGAGCGGCAGTTGCAGCAATCGCTTGAGGCTACGATCGAGAGTTGCGTGAACCGCGTAGGCGTGGATTTGAATACCGCTTCGTGGGCCCTGCTGCGCTATGTGGCGGGAATCAGTGAGCGAACCGCGCTGAAAATCGTGGAGTTTCGCAATGAAAACGGCAAGTTCCGGTCGCGCGTGCAACTGACGGCGGTGCCAGGGATTGGGCCCAAAACGTTCGAGCAGGCGGCCGGGTTTCTGCGGATCCGGGGCGGGGAGAATCTGCTGGACATGACGGCGGTGCATCCGGAATCGTACCCGGTGGTGGAGAAGATCCGGATGTCGCTGGGGATTTCGCTGGAGGAGTTGGTGCAGAAGCCCGAGCTGCTGCGGAAGGTGGACCGCGCCGGGTTGCCCGCCGGCACGTACACGCTGAACGACATTTTGGAGGAACTAACCAAACCGGGGCGCGATCCACGGGATAAATTCGTGGCACCGAGCTTCAAGGATGACGTTCGAGAGATCAGCGATCTGGTTCCGGGGATGGTGCTGGAAGGGCAGGTGACGAACGTGACCAAGTTCGGAGCTTTCGTGGATGTGGGCGTGCACCATGACGGCTTGGTGCATGTGAGCGAACTGTCGAATAAATACGTGCAGGATCCGGGCGAGGCGGTGAAGGTGGGCCAAATCGTGAAGGTGCAGGTGATGAGCGCGGATGCGAAGACGAAGCGGATTGCGTTGTCGATGAAAGCGCTGATGGGTCCGGCTCCGGGGTCGCAGGGAAGGCGGGCGCAACCGGCCGCGCCTCCGCCACCGAGCATGGATGACAAGCTGTCCGCGTTGGCCAACCGGTGGAAGAAGCGGTAGGTTAGAGTGAGAGGCCTTTATGGTAATTGACCTGAAACCTGAGCAACAGCCTGTGATTGATTTGGCGGTGGGCTCTGGGGCATATCAAAACCCCGCTGAGGTCCTCGATCAGGCGTTTGAAATCGTTCGCGAACAGCTTCAACTCGAAGACCGGATGGTCGAAGAACGCGAAGTCCTCGCCGCGCGCATAGAGACTGGTTTCGCGCAATCTGAACAGGGTGAATTGATCGACGGAGACGTAGCGGTGGAGATGTTGCGGCGGCGACGGGCAGAACGGCTACGGTCGTAGAATGAGTGTGCCATGACGCGGCCGACCGCGTCGAACTGGAAATCGTGGCCATTTGGCGGCGGCTGGCCAAACATCCGCCAGTTACGTCATCGTCTATCGTCCGGAAACAGTTCCCATGCAGGTGGTCGCAGTGCTGCCTGGAAAGCGTTGTCTCAGCGAGGTAATAGAGGAGCGATTCTCGTGAGTTCCCGAGCGACTTGCTTTTGAGCCGGGTGGAAGAATGGGCTAGTGAACGTTGAATGTCGCACGATTGGCAAAAGAGCGCGGGACTGTTAGATTGCCTTTAGACGTTGAATTCTCCGGGTTGGCTCATACTGAGGATGATTGGGCGCCCCACCAAACCGCTGCCGCGCCGGGATGAGAACTTCAAGTTCTCCAAGAACCCGCAATTCGTTAAAAAAGGTAAGCCGTTGGTAATCGTGGGACTGGCGTTTCGGTCCGTCCAGAGCCAGGGGCAGAATGGGTTGAGTGCGATTCAGAGACTTTCCTGTTCGCGGCTCTAAACGTTATGGCCGACCAGGCGATTACCCCGTGTCACCGATCTCTACCTGAAGCATCCGCGGCCACCAATGCTCAAAGCGGCGGATGCACCAGGTTACAGTATCGTCAACGATTAGGGACGGCGGCGGTCCTCCTGGACGTTGTAGCGGCGGCGGCCGTTGTTGGTGTTCAACTGGAACTCGGCCCGGCAGCCACGGTCTACCCAGATGCCGCGGTTATCGAAGCCCCACGTCTGTCCCTGATTGCAGGCGCTACCACTGATTTGCCGCGTCATTTGCACGCCGCCCCGCGTATCGGCGTCGCAGTAGTGCCGGCGGCCGTCATCCGACGCGCAGGTTATGATCGCGGCGTTGTTGTTGTTATTGTTGTCGTTGTTATTGTTATTGTTGTTGTCGCCAGGATTGTATCCACCAGTATTGTTCACTGCCGTGTTCACCTGAAACTCGGCGCGGCATCCGCGATCCACCCAGATCCCCCGGTTGTCGAAGCCCCAGGTCTGGTTCTGGATGCAGGCCGAACCGCTGATCTGGCGGGTCATCTGCACGCCGTTGCGCGTATCGGCATCGCAATAGTGACGCCTGCCATCATCGGAAGAACAGCGGATGGTGGATCCCCCGCCCCCTCCACTCCTCCCACCCACATTCTGATTCTGGTTCCCCATCCATCCCGGACGGACGTTCCTGCCGCCGCCCACCTGGCGGACGGTGCAGCGCTGATTGGAATCGCCATTGCGGTCGTAGATTTGCAGGCGGGCTCCATCCCGGTTGGTACCATCGGGGACGTCGAAAGCCTTGCCCTGGCGGGACGAGATAATTGCGTTGCCGTCTTTACCCGGTTCGATACTCCACTGCTGGCTGATATCGCCGGTGAAGGGACGGCCTTGCAAGGGTGAAGCGTTGCCGCCCGTGGCCGAGAGAGCCGCCCCCGTCATGCCATTTCGGAAAAAGTAGAAGCCGGAATCCGAGTTCTGGATATACCAGGTCTGGTTGTCGGTGCCACGGGATGAGAACTGGATCACCGTAGTCTGATCGTTGCGGTCCAGGTCAATCACCTTGCCGGATTTAATATTGGTGATTTCGTAAGAGCCGGGTCCGCTGAAGCCGCCCTGACCAAAGGCCGCACATGCAAAAACGAAGCCAACGTAGATGCTTGAAAAACGCATGGTTCCCCCTGTTATCAGGGTAACTTATCAGGTTAAGAAAGGAATGGCTATTTCTGAAAGGCAGCCAGCGTTTTCCGCAACATTAATTCTATCAAATTCAAAGCGATCGCCAGACCCAGTAGTCCTGGCCAGAGCCTAAGGCTAGACGGAATATTGCGCCCGCCCGCATCGAACACCTGCTTCGGGTCGGGGTTGAACCGGCCGCCGGTAAACTGCGCCACTTCACGCAGCACGAAGGGGTTCGAACCATAATCCTGCATTTCTTGTTCGGGCCGATAGAAGCCCACTTCAGGAAACGCGCGCGAATCCTCCACCGGCCGCACGCGAAACAAACCCTGTTTTAAACCGACGGCCACCCGCCCGCGGAACGCGCCGTCCGCCCACTTGGTAACCGGCACCGGCTTCTGGAAACCATCCGGCCCCAGGACGAAGATCGCGGGGATTTTCTTCGGCTCCTCCACGTTACGCCCGAGTTGGTAATTCACGATCAGGTCGCCACTGGCGCTGTCGTATTCGGCCTTCGCCTCACCTTGCTGCGAGTGCGGCAGCAGGTCGCGGAACACGTTGGTCCAGAATTTATCGAACCCGCTCCAGGCCACCCAGTCGGAGGCCCAGCGGCTCTTGGCATCGGAGG
>JBBQUE010000326.1:0-4821 GCA_038212805.1 Bryobacterales bacterium
AGGCCAACGTCGCCATTACTCAGTTGCTCCGCCCATACCCCCCATATGGCGATATCCAGCAGCGCCTCACCCCACTCGGCGCCAACCGTTACCAGGCACTGCAAATCCAGCTGCAACGCCCGTTCGTCAATGGCCTGAACCTGGTGATGGGATACAACTACAACCGTGAGCGGAACAAGGAATATTATGACGAGCACGACAACTACGTCGACAACATCACGATCATCAGGGCTGTCAATCCGCGTCACCGGATCACCGGAGCTTCCATCTACCAACTGCCTGTTGGTAAGGGTCGTAAGTACATGTCCGGGGCCAATCACCTGGTGGACGGAATCCTCGGCGGGTGGTCGCTCAGCGGTCTCGGATCCTTCAACACCGGCCAGTATCTGCGCTTCGGGGGCTTCCTGGTGGATGGCGACCCGACCATCTCTAACCCAAACAAGACGCGTGCTTTCGATACCACGAAGTTCCAGCGGATACCCGCCTTCACCCGTCGCACCAACCCGCTGCAGTATGAAGGCATCAAAGGTATGCGCTTCAAGAATATCGATCTGACTCTCGCCAAGACCTTCCCGGTCACGGAGCAAATCAAGTTCGAACTCCGCATGGAAAGCTACAACGCCACAAATTCGTTCAATGGCGATCTGCCTTCCACCAACTTCGGCACCTCAGCGTTTGGGACGATTACCGCCCAACAGCCCGGTTACCTCGGCCGCCAGTTCCAATACAGCGGTCGCTTTACCTGGTAGAAGCTTTTTGGTTGCTATCGCGCTTCTGATCTTTACTGCGCTGCTCACGGCGCAGGACTTCGCGGGTTCCAAGTCCTGCGCCGTTTGCCATGCCGGGATAGCCGATACCCAGGCCGGCACTCATCATGCTCAGGCATTGAAGCGAGCCTCAGACGGGCGCTGGGCCTTCGGCGCAGGCGCACAGGCCATCACCTTCGTCTCACAGTCGGGCGACGACACCTATCTGGAACACGGGCTTTCCCTGTACTCCAAAAACAACGCCCTCGCTCTCACGCCGGGTCATGCCAACCGCAACGGTGTCTCCTACAAAACGTTCGCGCCGGATTCCGGCATTCTGCGCTGCTTCCAGTGCCACGCAAGCGGCAGACTCAGTCTTTCCATTGATCGCGCAATCACCCCGGCCGAACCCGGTGTGCATTGCGAAAACTGCCATGGCCCGGGAGCCGCCCATGCGGCCAAACCGGAACCTTCCAACATTCGCAACCCGTCAAGGCTCAACGCAGCCGAGATCAATTCTCTTTGCGGGCAGTGCCACCGGATGCCACCCGCCCAGGGCGTTTCCACCAACTTCGAAAACCCCTGGAATGTCCGCCACCAGCCTGTCTATTTCTCACAAAGCGCCTGCTTCCTGAAAAGCGAAGGACGGCTCTCCTGCCTTTCCTGCCACAACACCCACCAGGACACCAAACCCGCCGCCGATGCCAAATGCGGGGAATGCCACGCACACCCAAAACATGCCGGTGTGGTCGCCAATCAATCCTGTATCAGCTGTCATATGCCGAAGGTGCAGCCGTCCCCTCTGCTTGCCTTCAGCAATCACTGGATTGGTGTTTACCGGCTAACGGGACCCCTTGCGAATCCGCTCCGCCCGCTCCTGCAGCGGTCGCGCCGCTGATTCCCTGCCGGTCTGCGCCAGCAGGTCCGCCAGATTCTCCAGCGCATTCGCCGTTTCGCCTCCCGCCGGACCATGCGCCTTCTCCGCCAGCACCAGCGCCCGGCGGAACATGCGCTCCGCCCCCGCCACATCTCCCCGTGTCGCCATCGCCACACCTAACAAGCCGCATGCTGTACTTGCCCGGCCATCCGTCAGCCCTGGCTTCTTCTCGAAAGCCGCCAGCGCCAGCGCCGCCAAAGTCCCCGCTTCTTTTTTCCCGGCAAGCAACCCTGCCAGATTCAGGCGCGTCGTCGCTAAATCCACATCCGCTACCGGCAGCGCCTGGACGCGAATCCCCAGTGCCCGCCGATACATCCGTTCGGCCAGCGCACCGTCCTGATCCTCCAGCGTCACTGCCCAGTTATGCAGTACGGTTGCCGCTTCCACGCTGTCGGCAGTTTGGAGCGCCGGTTCCACATAGCGAATCGCACTCGCGTAGTCCCCTCTTCCCGCCAGATACAACGCCAAATCCCGGGCGCTCTCCACCGTCTTCGCGGCACCTTTGCCCAGCGCCCGCTCCCGCTGCTCCAGCGCCTGCCGGTAGAGCGACTCAAAGCCCGCCTCTTGCAGTAAAAATGCCTGTTGCAGGAACAATGCGATCAGTGCGACCGAGGCCATCCTTCATATACCTTTCCGCTGAAGCTCTTCAAAAGCGCCACTAACGCCTGTTTCTCCTCCGGCGCCAGTCCAAGCTCCCGCATCTCCCCATCAATCTGCGGGTTCGCCCGCCCCCCCCGGTCATAGAAATCTACCACTTCTTCCAGCGTCCGCAGCCTTCCGTCGTGCATGTAAGGAGCCGCCTTCGCCACTTCCCGCAAACCCGCCGTTTTGAACGCCCCCCGGTCGGCTTCCTGCCCCGATACCTCCCACCGTCCCGCATCTGTCCACCGGCCATCTTTCCAACCCGTCCCCGTGTTGTGGAACCGCTGATCCGTCAGCAGCGTTCCCACGTGGCACGCCACGCAGTTTGCCTTGCCGCGGAACAGCTTCAGCCCCCGCTGTTGCTGCTCACTCAATGCACTGCGATCCCCGGCAAGGTATCGGTCATAGGGCGAATCGCCGGCCAGGATCGAGCGCACATAGCTGGCCAGCGCCCGCGCAACGTCCTCACTCTCCGCATCGCGCCCAAATACGGCCTTCATCCGTTGGTTCAGCCCCGCATCACCCCGCACCCGCGGCGCAATTTCCGACAGCTTCAGCTCCATTTCCTTCGGATTCAGAATCGGCTGCAACACCTGATCCTCCAGCGTCAACGCTCTTCCGTCCCAAAAGAACGAAGTGCCCCAGGCCCGGTTCAGGATCGGTGGCGTGCGCCGCGTACCCATCTGTCCGCCAACCCCCACCGCCACCGGCTTGCCGTCTGTGAACACCTTCTCCGGCAGATGGCACCCCCCGCAGGAGAGCGTCCCGTCTCGCGAAAGGCCCTTGAAGAAGAACAACTCCCGCCCCACTTCCACCCTGCCCCGCGTCAACGGATTCCCGTCCGGCGCAGGCACCAGCGCATCCAGCCCCAACGGGACTCGCAGCGTCTCACCTCTCAGCAACACAACGAAACTAACGGCTGCCAGCCAGCGCCGCAAAGACATTCTTCAGTACCCACACTTCCGATCGCGATTCTCCCACGCCGAGCGCAATGGTTTTCCCATCGGGATGAACGCTGAACGGTCCGCCATCATAATTTTTCCAGTTCAGTTCCCGCGCCCCGCCCGCGTTCAGCAACACCGGCTTGCCGCCCTGCACGCACAGCAGATCATCGCCCATCCATTCGAGCCACGTCACACCGTTCAGCATGCGGACGGTTTCGCCCACCGCTACCCGATCCGGCCACGCCTTCGCGATCCGCGCGCCATCTTTCGATACCGCCACTGCCCGCAGTCCCCCGGCATCGGACACGACCTTTCCGTCCGGCATCCAGTCACCTGGCAGGCCGTGATAGTCCGCTGTATCTGCTATCTTCTGCGCCCGAACCAGCCCATCCTTCGCCCGCACCTGAAACAACCCCGCCCGCCCCTTCCCGTCGCTCCCCCCCGCCAGCAGCCATTCGCCATCGGGCGACCACCGTAACCATTCCACGGTCGCCAGCTTCGCTCCCAAATCACGCTCGGCCCCCGACGCCACTTCCCGCACCACAATCATCCGCGACTGCACTCCAAAGTTCTCCGCCCCTCGCCTCGACAGGTACGCCAGGCGCTTGCCATCGCGGGACCATGCCGGCGCAGAATTCCTGCCGGGTGTCCGTGTCCCGACTACAGCCGCCGACTCTGATAAACCTGCCCGCACCGCGATCTCCTGCGCACCCACCCGCAGCCCGTAGAAAAGATCTCCCGCAGCCGTCACCCCCATCGGCAGGAACTGCTGCATATCGCTTCGCACCAGTCGCGGTTCCCCCACCGCGCGACCCTCTTCCACCCGCAAAGCCCATGCGGCCATAGTCCCGCTGCGATCACTCGCAAACAGGATGTGCCGCCCGTCCGGTGACCACGAAGGAAACAGATCGTCTCCCGGCGCATCCACCACCTTCGTCTCCCGCGAGCCGTCCGCAGCCAGCAGGAAAATATCGCGCGGCCCCGCCTGCTCCCCCGCAAACGCGTCATACACGATCCACCGTCCGTCCCGCGAAATCTCCATCTTTTTCGGATAAACCCAGTTCAGCGACTTCAGCACCTGCACCGCGCCGCTCTCCGCATCCACCAGCGCAATCTGGCTGATGTTGTCTTTGCGAAAGAACAACGTCAAAATTCGCTTGCCATCCGGAGTCCAGGACGTCGGCTGCACAAAGCCCGCCTCCTCGTTGCGGAACAGCACACGGACCGCTCCCCCGGCCATCGGCATCACGCGCAGGTCGTAAAAGCCCGCTTCATTGAACCACGCATACGCCACGCGCGCTCCATCCCGCGAAGGCACGCTGAAATAGGCAAACTCTTTCGATCCCGCCGCTTTATTGGTAAGCCGCCGAACCTTGCCCGTCGCCGTCTCCACCACCGCCAGATTTCCCGACCCCGGCTCCACACAAGTCACCAGCCGCCCATCGGCCGTCGGCGCGCCCGGCACGTTGGCCCCCGGCGCATTCCACACCAACCGGGGTGCAGACTCCCCGGCCAGCACCATCGCCAAATAGACAAACGGCCCGTATCCCAA
>JBBQUE010000327.1:0-4807 GCA_038212805.1 Bryobacterales bacterium
CGCGGCATGTTCGATGATACGGGGCTAGAACAGCCCCACCACTTTGCCCGTCTCATCGAGGTCGATCCGGGCGGCGGACGGTACTTTGGGCAAGCCCGGCATGGTCATGACCTCGCCACAAACGAACACCACGAACTCCGCGCCCGCGGACAGCCGTACCTCCCGGATGTTCACCACGTGGCCGGAGGGCGCACCGCGCAGCGTGGGGTCGGTCGAAAATGAATATTGGGTCTTGGCGATACAGACGGGATAATGGCCGTACCCGTCTTCCTGCAGTTTCCGGATTTGCGCGCGGACTTTGCTGCTGGCCGTGATGTCGCTGGCCCCGTACACCTGCGTCGCCACCAGCCGTACCTTTTCCCAGAGCGGCGCGGAATCCGGATAACCGAACTTGAAATCGGACGGCGTGGTTTCCACCAGATTCACCAGCGCTTGCGCCAGTTCCACGGCACCTTTACCGCCCTCCGCCCAGTGCCTGGCCAGCGCAACAGGCGTGTTCAACCGGGCCATGCTCGCTTTGACCAGGGCGATCTCCGCCGGCGTGTCCATCGTAAATTCATTAATTGCCACCACGCAGGGCAAGCCAAAATGATTGCGCATGGTGTGGACGTGGCGTTCCAGGTTGGGCAGGCCTTTCTCCAGCGCGGCCAGGTTCTCGTGATCCAGGTGTTTAGCATCCATCCCGCCGTGATACTTCAACGCGCGAATGGTGGCCACGATCACCACCGCCGCGGGGCGCAGGCCGGATTTACGGCACTTGATATCGATAAACTTTTCGGCACCGAGGTCGGCACCGAATCCAGCCTCGGTAACCACATACTCCGCCAGTTTCAGCGCAGTCCCGGTGGCCAGCACGGAATTGCATCCATGGGCGATGTTCGCAAACGGACCGCCGTGAATGAACGCCGGATTGTTTTCGAGCGTCTGCACCAGATTCGGCTTCAACGCGTCCTTCAGCAGAACCGTCATGGCCCCGCGAGCGTGCAAGTCGCGCGCGGTAACCGGCTTCTGATCGCGGGTGTAACCCACCACGATATTGCCCAACCGGTTCTTCAAGTCGCGCAAGGAAGTAGCCAGGCAGAAGATGGCCATCACTTCAGAGGCCGCCACGATATCGAAGCTATCCTGGCGCGGGAAGCCATTGGACGCGCCGCCTAGGCCGACCGTGATCTCCCGTAATGCCCGGTCGTTCATATCGATGGTGCGCTTCCACGTCACGCGGCGAACGTCCAGGCCCAACTCATTCCCGTGATGGACATGATTGTCGATCATGGCCGCCAGCAGATTGTTGGCCAAGGCAATGGCGTTGAAATCTCCCGTGAAGTGAAGGTTGATATCTTCCATCGGCACCACCTGGGCATGACCCCCGCCGGTGGCCCCGCCCTTCAGGCCGAATACCGGAGCCAGGGCAGGCTCACGCAGGCAGATTATGCACTTCTTACCGATCAGGTTGAGAGCATCGCACAGGCCTACGGCGGTGGTGGTCTTGCCTTCTCCGGGTGGCGTGGGGCTGATGGCCGTTACCAGGATCAGCTTGCCGTCCGGCCGGTCTTTCAGCGTATCGATGTAATCGAACGATAGCTTCGCTTTGTAACGGCCGTAAGCCTCCAGGTACTCATCTGAAATGCCAAGCCGGTCCTTCGCGATTTTCGTGATGGGCTGGAGCTTGGCATGCTGAGAGATCTCCAGGTCAGAGAGTCCCATTACCGCTTGTAAGTGTATACACTTCCCTAATTCTAACCTTCAGTTCAACGGCGATTCCAGAATCAGCTCCGTGGTCATCGCGATGGCGGGTTTCAGAGTCCGGTAAACGGGGCACTTGTCGGCGAAAAACCCGTGCACCCGGCGGGCCGTCTCCCAATGCTCTGCTTCCGCCTGCAACGTCAAGCGAACGTGAATCCGGCGGATGACCAGCACGTTGTCCTCAAGCTCCACCTCACCCACGGCTTCAGAAACCAGCCGCCCCAGCGACGCATTGATTTGACGCGCCTCCAGCGCGCCTCCAAAGGTTCCGGTAAGTCAACCAGCCGCCGCCGCGACTACGTAGTCCAACGTGCTGGCATGCGGCTCCGCCACCGCCGGAGAAACTTTATAGTGTTCGGCAATTGCGCCATGCACGCCGAAGATGACCGGCTCCGGCTCAGCGGGCAGATAGGCTTTCCGAACTGGTCCTATGACTCGTTCAATGCGAACTTCAGATCGGTACACTACGTCAGGCATATGGGGAAGTGTATCAAAAACGTCTAGGGGGCTGAAACGGTCTGGCTGCCAGCGTCACCATACAGGCAGCAGTTACTAACTGCCAAGGAGACCTTATGACCACTCAACCGAAGCATTCCATCGCGTTCAGCGACATGGCTGGCGCGGTAAACACCGCAGTGGAGCGCGCCGTGGCCGCGCAGGGGCACGGACACCTGCAGGTAGACAAGGGCCTGATCATGGGCCGCATGATCGCGGAGAAGGTGGCCGCCGGGGCGCATGCCGCTCCCGCCAAAACCGAGGACCATCAGGGGTTGGCCGCGGCCATCACCACCGAAGTGGCAAAACAAACCCATCTGCATCTGACCCCGGAAGTGGTGCACGTAAGCCCGGGCCACATCATCGTGGGATTCATCTATCAGCCCGCCGCTCAACTATAGGCGATTTATGGAAGCCAAGAAGTGCACGCCGCAATGGTGCCCCAGCGCACAGCCCGAAATGCGGGAAAGCATCGTATTGGGGGTGGTGGGCGGCACGGTGGCCCACCCCCAAGTGGGATGGTTGGAGCGTCCCTGGGCGGTTTCGGACGGGCTTCCGGCGCTTCCCGAGGGTGTACGGCCTACCGAGGTGTTCCGCTTCGCGGCGCACTGCGAGGAGAGTTCCTGCACCCACTTCGACGGGTCGAACTGCCAACTGGCAACGCGGATCGTACAGATTCTTCCGGCGGTGACGGGAACGTTACCGCCGTGCCAGATCCGGATGCATTGCCGGTGGTTCCAACAGGAAGGCCGCCCCGCGTGCCTGCGCTGTCCGCAGGTGGTTACACACAATTACACGGTCAGCGACGACGTAGCCCGCGCCGCGATGCCGGCTTGAAATCAGGCCGCTAGTACGCCGGCGGATCACTGGCTGGAAACGACTGCTCGGACATCATATCTACCTTCTCGTCCGGGCTGAGGAGGCGCGGACCAATCTGTGATTTCGGGTCCAGCAGACGCCGGAGTGTTTCGTCCGGTAATCCACTTTTCTCCGCCGCGATTTCAGCAAGGGTGCGACCGCTGCGATATGCCTCCTGTGCGATGGCGGCCGCCCGGTCGTATCCAATCTCCGGAACCAGCGCCGTGGCGTTTGCCAGGGACCGGCCGGCGAACCATAGGGCCTGATCACGGTCTGCTTCCAGTCCGCGGATGCAGCGTTCCAGAAAATTCCCGGCCGCGGCGCTCAGCAGTTGCGCGGAATCAAGTAGATCGTACGCCATCAGCGGCATCATCGCGTTCAGCTCGAAGTTTCCCGAAGCGCAACACCACGCGATGGTAGCGTCGTGGCCAATGACCTGGGCGCAGGCCATCAGCGTGCTCTCCGCGATAACCGGATTCACCTTTCCCGGCATCATGCTGGAGCCTGGCTGTACCGCGGGTAAATGAAGCTCGCCCAAGCCACAGCGCGGGCCGGACGCCAGCCAGCGAATGTCATTCGCGATTTTCGTGAGTGCCAGGGCAAAGCTCCGGAACGCAGCGCTCAGAAAACCCACCGCGTCCCTGGCCGCCTGAGCCTCAAAGTGATTCACGGCTTCGCGAAACGGAAGCCCCGTGCGGTGCGCGAGGTGTGCGATCGTGAGCCGGCCGAGCTCCGGCGGGGCATTGAGGCCCGTTCCGATCGCTGTGCCCCCCAACGGCAATTCGTAGATTCCCGGCATCGCCGCTTCAATTCTCTCCGCTGACGCCTGCACCTGTCTGGCGTATCCGCCGAACTCATCCCCCAACCGCATTGGGACCGCATCCTGAAGATGAGTGCGCCCGATCTTCACGACATCCTGGAACTCGTCGGCCTTCTTCGATAAACCTTGGCGAAGTCTATTCAAGGCCGGAAGCAGCCTGCCGTGAACCAGCAAAGCCGCGGACACGTGGATCGCGGCGGGGATCACATCGTTGCTGGATTGATTCCGGTTAACGTGGTCGTTGGCGTGAACCTTCCGTCCGGCTTGCTCACACAAATGCGCGATCACTTCGTTGGCATTCATATTGGTCGAAGTGCCGCTGCCGGTCTGAAAAACGTCCACCACGAAGTGCGAGTCATAGTCACCCCGCGCTACGGCATACGCGGCGGATTCAATGGCCATGGCATCCGGAGGCGTTAGCTCCCCTAACTGCGCATTACTGTTGGCTGCCGCGGCCTTGATCAGCCCCAGCGCGTGAAGAAATTCGCGCTGAAGCCGGAGGCCGCTGATGGGAAAATTCTCCACCGCACGCTGGGTTTGGGCTCCATAGAGTGCCTTGGCCGGCACGGCAATCTCACCCATGGAGTCATGTTCCACGCGAAAACATGTTTCAGTGGCGGACGTGTTTTGAGCCATCTGCGTTCGACCTCCCCTTAAGAAAAACACAGATCGCGATCGATTTCAATCCGGCTTAAAGTCAGCCGGCCGTCGAGGCGAGTAACTCCTCAAGCTTGCCGTAACTCTCCACCGCTAAGTGCTTCATGCCGGATTGGATGACGGCGTCGCGAAATTCGCGGGACGGGTAGAGAATCGTTGCCGTCAGTGTGGTTCGCCCGCTCTGCTCTGACAGAACGGTGGTTGACTACGGATTGGCTGGGAAATCGTCGAACG
>JBBQUE010000328.1:0-4801 GCA_038212805.1 Bryobacterales bacterium
GGTTTTTTTTCGTTGCGGATTCGTTTCGTGGATGAGGCGGGCAAAGCGGGCAAACTGGAGTGTATCCCCTAAGCCCTGCTCTGTGTAAAGGAATAGCCGCCGGTGTCCTAACGGGGCCCCGTCCCAGCGCGGCTGCGAAAACTGACGGACCAGGGCAGCAGGCTGGAGCAACCGCCACTCGTACTCCGCCCAAGCCTCTTTGTACCGTCCAAGCGTGAATTGCGCAATCGCGCGATTCCAGTGCGCTTCCACTGCTTCAGAATCCAGGGCCAGCGCGCGGTCATACTCATCCAGCGCCGCCCCGGGCTGGCCGAGTGCTAGAAGACCGTTTGCGAGGTTGTTATGCAGATGGGCTTCCAGGCTGAGGGAAGTCAGCGGACCGGACAGCACGTTGCGGTATACCTGACAGGCCCTTTCGTGTTCCTCTTGTTCCTGCAGCAGGGAGCCAGCGTTGTACCACGCATCGGGATAACCAGGCTGAATCTCGCTAGCCCGCTGGTAATGCCAGGAGGCCTGATCCTTGTCCCCGGCTTTCTGATAAAGGATTCCGACATTGTTGTGCGCTTCCGCGTATTCGGGACGGAGCCGCACCGCTTTGAGGTAGCAACTAATTGCCTCCGGGTGGAGGTTTTGCAGCGTTCGCACCACGCCCAGATTGAAGTAATATTCAGGCTGGGTCTGGTCGGCCTGAATCGCGCCTTCGTAGGCGTCCGCCCCGCCTGCCCAGTTTCCCGACGCAAAGAGGAGATTGCCAAGAGTGAAATAACATTCGGCCAGGTGAGGGTCCAGCGAGACCGCGTGCTGGAAACAGGAGATGGCCTCATCCGTCCGGCTGGCCGCCATCAGAGCGTTTCCTAATTCGTGGAACGTCGGCGCGTCGGATGCGAGGCTGAGACTGGTTCCCAAAGCGATGATGGCTTCGTCAAATCTGCCCATGCGGGACAGGCAGCGGCCTGCGTGGGCCAATGTTACGGCGTCGTCGGGCTTCGACGACAGCGCCTGCCGGAAGCATGCCAGCGCCTGGGGAAGTTTGCCCTGCCGGCTGAAAACCACTCCCAGGTTGGCGCAGTAGAGGGAAACGTTCCCTTGAATCCGAATTGCATGTGCGATCAGGATCGCGGCGGCGTCATGTTGCTCCGCCTCGGAGGCGATCAGGCCAAGCAAGTGGAGGGCCTCGGCATGGTTTGGATCGCCCGACAGAACTTTCCGGTAAAGAGACTCGGCTTCCTTGCGGTCGCCAGATTGGTGCAGCGCGAGTGCGCGCCTGAAATCGCTTGTATGGTTTGTCATGGCGTGGATAAAAAACGCCGCGCGGCTCAACCGGAGGGGCGAAGCCGGCGCGGCGTTAGCTAGGTTTGAGAGTGACTTCTACCTGGAGCTATTAACCACGGAGGAGCGAAAGAACCTGCTGGGGAGCTGAGTTGGCTTGCGCGAGCGCCGCCACACCGGCCTGCAGTAATACCTGTGCCTTGGTAAGGTTGGCCGCTTCCGATGCCAGATCCGCATCCCGGATGCGCGATTCGGCGGTCGCGGTGTTGGTGAGCTGCGATTGAGCCAGGTTCACGGCGTAGGCGAACTGGTTTTCGCCACGGCCAACAACTGCTTGGGACCTTCCGAGAGTGGAGACGGCATTGGACAGGGCGGTAACCGCTGCCTGAGCCGTACTCTGGTTGGAGATGTCGCTGGTGCTGCCGCCGCCCGCGACGGTGGAAGCAGCGACACTACCCTGCGTGACCGGACTATCGCCCGAACCGATGCCGGCTCCGCTGCCGACGCTGCCGACGCCAACGTTGAAGCTGCCCAGATTGCTGACGAATTTGATCCCTTCAGCATGTGTAGTTCCGTTGTACTCCTTCACCGCCACGATCTTTCCGAGCGTGGTGTCATTGGTTTTCTGGAGGCTTGAGTTTATGGTACTGATGGCTTCATCGAGCGACCGCGCATTGTTCTTGGTGAGCACGATGGCGGCATTATGCCCGGTGCCGCCCGCATCCTCTGCGGTAAGATTCAGCGTCTGCGTGTCGCTACCGTAATTGATCGCACTGAAGCCGAAGGTCTGGCTGACCGACGCGCCGCCAGCATCAAAATGGGTAACGTTGGTATTGTCCGCCGCGACCGAAGCCGCCGAGGAATTCGAGGCATTCAGTGCCGTCGTGTCGGATCCAAATCCCAGGAAGTGATCTGTTCCCGTGCCGCCGTTGCTGGTGCTGGTCACTCGGAAGTTGGTGGCGTTGCTTGACGACAGTACGATGGAAGTTCCGCTAATGCTGGCCGTGATTCCGGCGCTGGCAAGCGCAGTGGCGCCCCCCGCAATGGCGGTCTGAATCGCGGCATTTACCTTATCCGCCAGCAACTGCGATGTGGTGTCGGAAGTCGCACCAACCACGTCTACTGCGATCCCGGTTCCACCCCCGATTGAAAATTCCAGCTTATCGGTATTTCCAGCGCCGCTCGGAGCGCTGACAGCGGTGCCCGTCTTTGAATTGTAGTCATAGGTGGTGGAACTGGTGGTGGCGAGCTGGTATGTGCCCAAGCCCAGGACATTAGTCGTGTCCCCAGCGGCCTGCACGCTGAACTGCTCTCCGCGGGAACTGGTGAAAGCGAGCGGCGATCCTGCTACAGCGGTGGTCAGCGAAATACCGGCGGCTTGCAGGCTGGCGTTATTTGCGACCAGCGCCGTCAGGTTGGTGAGCGCCGCCGCAGTGGTGGTACCACTGGCAAGTTGAATGTCGACCGGAGCAGCCAGTCCGCTGCCCTGGATCCGGATGATGGTGTTACCAGCAAGCGTCTGGGCAGCCGTCACGTTCCCCGCGGCGGTCGCGACGTTCGCTTGATCTTTTCCGGTGGAATCGTTAGTGGAGGCTTTGAAATTGCCCAGCAGAGCGTTCGAAACGCGATCGCCTGCCTGTACCTGGAAGGCGGTACCGCTGGCGTTGAAAGTCAACTGAGACTTGCCGCTGGCATCCACGTTGATGGAAGCCGTGACATTGGCATTCTTGAGAGCCGTGGCGGCTTGCGTAGAGCCGTTACCCGCACTGGCGATGGCGTTGTTGACGGCGCTGACCAGGGTGCCCGTATCGGTGACCCCGGACAGGTTGACGGAAATGCCTACCTTACTTGCGCCCGAAAAGCCAGGGCCGCTCAGATAAAACACGCTACTTCCCTGCACCCCTTCCGATGCAGTGTTGGTGGAGTTCTGAACAATGGACGACACTGAGGTGGCACTGCCGCTGGTACTGTTGCTACCACTCGCCCCGATGTCCGTGCCAGCAACGCCAATGGACTGGACGCCCTTCAGACCCAGGCTCTTGGCATCGACAGTAGCCTGTGTGAGATCCAGACCAACAGAACCGTTGGTGATATTGGAGATTCCGTTGGAGGTTTTGCCGCCGCCGATGAAAACGCTCAGGTTCTTCGCCAGGCTGCCGTTGGTGTTTAAGCCGATCGCTTGCGACTGCCGGTCAACTTCGCTGAGTACGTTCTGGAATTCGGCATTCAGCACGCCGCGGTCACCAGTGAAGGTTCCCGAGGCTGACTGGGTCGCCAAGGTGCGGGCGCGATCCAGCAACTGCGAAATGTTGTTCAATCCGCCATCGACGATCTGCAGCTGGCTGAGTCCATCGTTGGCATTGCGGATACCCTGGGTCAATACGCTTTCATCCGACCGAAATCCATTGGCGATGGCCAAGCCGGCCGCGTCGTCGCCGCTCTGCACAATGCGCAGGCCGGAAGTTACCCGGTTAATCGTCTTGCCCTGAAAATCGCTGTTCGTTCTCAAATAGTTCTGTGCCTGCAACGAGGCAACGTTGGTGTTGATGCTAAAAGACATTTTTCTCTCCTTGAAATGGAACTCAGACCGTCATTCCCAACGGTCCGGAGGCCTGGGCTCTCTTGCAGTTCACAATTTTGCTTATCGCGGCAAAACAGCGGAGCTTGAGTCAATTTTGAAATTTTCCAGGGATTGTGCGATCTTTTCCAGATTGACCGGCTGAGCCGCAAAGCGATTCTGCGCTTGCACCACCTGTAACTCCTTCCGTAATATGGAGATTTCTTTGGGAGCCTTAATGCCGATCTTGACCGACTGGGAGTTGATCTCAAGAAACTCGACCTCGACGTTGTCGCCGATCATGAGCGATTCTCCCGCCCGCCGCCGCAGCACTAGCACGCTACCTCCTGAGGTACCCCGGGGATGGCATGCTGATGGGAGTACCTGGCATCCGTCCGGATCGCCTGTAAGCCTCGCCTGGTCCTAAGATTAATCACAATCGGAGCCATCAGGTTAGCAGTCGCCGGACGGCCAGGCTGTAAGGTCAAGAGGGCAAGAACCAGAACCTCGGCCCCTATCCTCGGCTGACGCTCCGTTTCCAATTTGAGACTGCATAAGTCCTCAAATGAAACGGCCAGTTCATATTCGGGATCGACCACCAGAATTGGGAATGCCAGAAAGCACAACTCGGACGCTGCGGTACTCTGCAAGAACAACAGCGGACGGTTCCCTTCCACGTCTAACAAAACAAAGGCGTGTTCTTCTTCATATCCGGGAATCCCGTAGGGAAAACGAAACCGGCCGCCTACCTCGTAGGGCAGCGTACCGAAATACTTGGTGGCGAGAGACGGCATACGGATACGGATAGAGCACGTCTCCCGCCAAATAACGATAAAGGCTATGAAACGGGAGGAGAACCAGCCTGGCCAGCGGGATCTGGAGCCGAGCCGGAACCGGAATGTTCCGCGCGTTCCACGACTACCGTGAACTTGGCTACCATGGCAGCCACCGCCCCCACGGCCGCAGCCACGGGTG
>JBBQUE010000329.1:0-4795 GCA_038212805.1 Bryobacterales bacterium
CCAGGCGTTTCGCCACATCCAGGACCACATCCTTTTCGCGCAATCCCTCCGGTCCCGAAGTCCCTCCGTCATGCCCGCCGTGGCCCGGATCGATTACCACCCGGCCCAACTTCAAGCCCAAGATACGGGTCATAGTATCCCCAGCCGCCGAGTGTTTCGCGGGCAAAGGTGTGTCAGCGGCGCGCGCGGTAGGAAACGGGGCGCTGGGACTGGCACCGGGCGTTGCGGTAGGCTCGCGCGGCGGCGGCATCGGAGGAGCCATCACAATTGGATTGGATCTGGCTAACACCGGGGTGGTCGAGATCGACGGCCTCAATTGTTGGCGGAAAGGCGGCGCGCGGAGCGGAGGTTTCAATGCGGCCAGCCCGGCGATCAACGGATCGGGGCGGATGACCACCCAATACTCGTACCTGAGCCACGGATCGAATACGGCGGGCGGGTCCGGAATCACCGGGTAAACGCTTCGCAACGCCGCTACCCGCCGCCGCTGGAGCGCATTGAGATCTAACTGCGCCATGCGTGGAACGCGCTCCGCCAGGGAGGGGGCATCCAAACGAGGCGTCCGGATGGGGTCCGTGGGTCCCAACCGCGCGTCCAGGCTCAAGCGCGCGTCCAAGCGCGCGTCCAGGCTATTACGCAGTTCAATTATGAGCCGGTCTGGATTGGCCAGCTGGGAAGTGGAGAACTCCACGTTCGCTTCCAGATCGAAAACCACGCGCGTTACTCCGCGCTGGGTCTCGGCCACGCGAATCTGCCGTACCAAGCGGTCTCCCACCGCGATCGTGCGAATGCCGCGGCCCCCATCCAGTTGGGGCCGTGTCCCCAACAAATCGAAGAAGAGGCGCTCCGGATTATGCAGCCGGTCCGATTTGAAACGGAATTCCCCGGTGGATTCCACCACAATCCGCGTTACGTCGCCCATGGACCAATGCCGGACCGCCGTCACAACTGGGCCGTTAGCGCCGTCGTTGCTTTGAGCCGCTTGTCCGGTAAACCCGCCAAGCATGAACGCCAAACCGCATAAAAGCAATCCGGGGCTGCGGGTTGTGCCGACCACTTGAACCATGAGAGCTACCTTCGCTACTGGGTGGAAAGATACACCTTGCCGTCTGCGTCCACATGCTGGGACAGACGGCGGAATTCGGGAGGTTTGGGCGCAAGTGGTTCCACGTTCACCTGAGCGCTCTTCTTGGCCAGTTCCGCGCGGCGCGCCTGGCCATACTTCCGGCCTACCTTGGCCACGTAGTCCATGGTCTCAGCATAGGGCGGCACGTTCCCATACTTGAACACCGCACCCTCGCCGGCATTGTAGGCCGCTACCGCCAGGCGATCGTCCCCGAATGTCTCCCGGAGGAATTTCAGATACCGGACGCCGCCGTCAATGTTTTGTTTGGGATCGAACGAATTCTTTACCCCAAACCGCCGGGCGGTCGAGGGCATCAATTGCATCAGCCCCTGGGCACCCTTGGGTGAAACGGCATGGGGGTTAAAGTTGCTTTCCACCTGAATCACCGATTCCACCAAAGCCGCGCTCACGTCATGCGTCTTAGCGGCTTCGGCGACCAGATTTCTGACTTCCAGACTTCCCAGAAAAATGTCGGATACCGATTCCAGGGAGGCCAATTGTGGATCGGCGAACACCGGCTGCGGAGCCACCACGCGGCTCTCTACCACCCGGGGGGCGATCACCACCGTGCGCACCAGTTGGCCCGAGCGCGGATCCGCCCGCAGCACCGGTACCACGTTGGCGGGCGCAACCTTGGCGGGCGCCATAATGGTCTTCCGCATGGCTGCCGACAGCGGGCCGGGGTTATCCGCGTAAGCTGCAAAGGTCGCGAAAAGAGCAAGATACAAACAAAAATGCATGTGTTGATTCGTCTTATTATATATGGAATCGCCTATTTTTCAAACACTTTGGCCGCTACAGCCGAAAAGCGGCCCGATGCTATCATTTTGGAATGCGGGTGGCTGCGGCGGATAGCTCTGTTTTACCGGTAACCGGCACAATGCAAGCCCTAGGGCGGATCAAGCGCCTGCCATGAACGAAAACCAGCCCAACCCTGAGCCGAAACTACATTACATCGATTTCCGGCACGTCTACAAGACGTTCGACCGCCCTATTTTAGACGATGTGAATTTTTACGTAGATGCCGGCGAGACCCTGGCCATCATCGGGCGCAGCGGAGTCGGAAAGTCCGTCAGCCTGGGCCACATCATGGGTTTTATTCGCCCCGATCAAGGCCGCATCTTCGTGTCGTATCAGGACATTACTGAAATGAGCGAGGCCCAAATGCGGCAGATTCGCAAGAAAGTCACCATGGTGTTTCAGTCGGGGGCTTTGTTCGATTCGCTGACGGTGGCGGAGAATATCCTGTTCTCCCTCGAACTGCGCGACGATTACAATGAACAAAACAAAGAGGATGTAGTGGATGGACTGCTGCGGATCGTGGATCTGCAACAATTTGCCGACGCTTACCCCGCCGATTTGTCCACGGGGTACAAGCGGGCTGTTGCCATTGCGCGCGCTCTGGCCGCCCAACCCGAATGTATTCTGTATGACGAGCCCACCACCATGGTGGATCCAATCATGTCGGACCATTTGGGGAATTTGATGTTACGCTTGAAGCACGAGCTAAAGCTGACTTCGGTTGTGGTAACCCACGACCTGGACCTGATGCGAAAAGTTGCCGATCGCGTCATGTTCCTTTTTGAAGGCCATGCTATTTATTTTGGACCAGTAAGTGAACTTGAGAAGTCGGATCACCCCCACATCCGCGAATTCCTCGCTATGGACCGGGTGGAATTGTAGCGCCCCTACTACACATCCCCTCATGCTCAGGCGAATTTCTGCCGATAAACCATCAGAGGGACGGAATGGCGCTGGACAACGATAATCATGGTGGGTTTCGCCAGTTGGTGAGCCTTGACAAACGATTGCGGGAGGTGGGCGGGCCAAACTCGTCCAGCCTGGGCCACGAAACTGGCAACGGTTCCCGCTCTATCCTCATCGCGGAAGACAATGCGATCAATCAAAAGGTGATTGAGCGCATGGTCCAAAAACTGGGATACCGGGTGCAGCTGGTTTCAAATGGCCGGGAAGCCATTGAGGCCCTGGCCCGCTCGTCGTATTCGCTCATCTTTATGGATTGCCAGATGCCGGAAATGGATGGCTTTGAGGCCTGCCGGCAGATTCGCAGACTGAATGCCGCGACGGCCTCAACCAGAATCCCCATCGTTGCAATTACGGCAAACGCCATGAAAGGCGATCGGGAGCGATGCCTTGCCGCCGGCATGGACGATTATGTCAGCAAGCCCTTTACGCAGGAGAACTTGCGGATTGTGATCGAGCGCTGGCTGAGCGTGGAGAGCCGGCAGGCCATCAAGCAGGGATAGCCAAGTCGTGAACCGCGCGGCCGCAAACAGGCGCTTCGCGGGTTTGGCGAAATTGCAGGATCAGCATCTGGACCAGTTTTTCAATGTGATCCCGAATGGCGCGCTGCAAGGTTTCCTCTTTTCCCGCCGGATCCGGAAACGGAATCTTCAATACCCGGCAGGGGACTTTCGGTAGCCCGTAGTCGCACAGGTTGACGATTAAATCGTAGTCGGCGGCGTCTGCAAACGTGAACTTGCGGGGCGGCGTTAGAGCCAATTCCAACCCCTTTTCCCGCATCAAACGGCTGGCCCGCCGGGAACCTCTGTGAGCCGGCATCAGGCCCGCGCTGTCGGCTTCCATCACATCCGGCGCGTAGGCTCTGGCAAACGCCTCAGCCATCCGGCTTCGATACGAGTTTCCGCGGCAAACGAACAGGACCCGCGCTCGACGCTGTTTTAGTGCACCAAATAGTGTCATTGAATCTTTGACCTTCCCGATTTTGCATCACTGGCGAAGGGTTTACCATCCTGCTAACGTCCCATTTTGGACGGGGAACCAAGGTGCTTCGGCGATAGCTCAAAAGTACCGCTCGGGCCAACCAAGTACAATGGAGACACTTGCAACCACGCGTCCGCGCATTAGGAGTTTTGTGTATCGCCGTAGGGATCCTCGGGGCCCTCGCGGCATATATCTACTCGGATTATTCGGCCGGAGGGGGCGGATTTCTGGCCGATTACATCCCGGGTGCGTTCATGTCGGCATGGATCGTTTTCGTGTACGTGCTGGCGATTCCTTACATTGCCGCGGGCGTGGGACTGATTCAACTTCGTCCATGGGCGCGCCCTGTGGCCATGGTGGTGCTGACTTGTGGCGTGGTGAGCATTCCATTCGGTACCGCCCTCGGCATCTATGGCCTATCCCTGTTGACCTCGGATGAGGTAGACGAGGTTTTCTCGCCGCGCTTCAATCGCCCGTAGTCGTTTCCGAGGCCGATTCGCGGTCCAGAAAAAGTATGGCACGGGGGTGGGTTCGCAAAATCGAAGCCGGACATGCTTCGGAGATGGGCCCTTTGAGGCTGGCGTGGATGGCGGCAGCTTTCCACTTGCCGGGAACCATCACAAAGAGCTGCTCAATTTTCATGAGTGCCGGGATTGTAAGCGAAAGCGCCGCCCTCGGTACAGCCTCCAGATCGGGGAACGTCTTATCATGTACCTGCTGTTGGCGGCATGCTTTTGTCAATTCCACTACGCGGACCAAAGCGGGATCGTTGAAACGAGCGGCCGGTGGATCGTTAAACGCCAGATGCCCATTCTCCCCGATTCCCAACAGGCCGACCGTGGGATAGGCCATGTTCAGCAGCGCGGTATAGCGCTTACATTCTTCCGCCAAGTCAGCAGCCTCACCACGCAGGCCCTCGAACCT
>JBBQUE010000330.1:0-4795 GCA_038212805.1 Bryobacterales bacterium
GGGATAGAAATAGCCGGTCGAGAACGGGTCTTTAAGAAGCAGGTTGGGGTGGATGCCATCAACAGAAGCCACCCACGGCGTTGCCGTGGTGAAGGCTCCGCTGGTGAAGGCGCGGGTCGATCCAGCGTAGGGTACGCCGTAGAAGACTCCGTAACCAGTGCGGATCACCGTCTTATCGTTCAGCGCATAGGCGACACCGATCCTCGGGCTGGGTTTCAATTCGATCCCGCGAATCGCATGATTCCCCAGGCTATCGGCGCCGCCCCCCGCGAACACGTATCCGCCGTAGAGATTCCACGGCTTCTGTCCGGTGAACGGATTGGTCACCTGGTTCGAAATTGGATTGAGTACGGTTGGATTAATAGCTGCCATCCGGTTGTAGCGCTCGGTGGTCCCGGTCTCCTGTTCCAGCCGGAAACCGAGGTTAATGGTCAGCTTGCGGGTCCACTTAATATCGTCCTGGATGAACTCCGCGAAGTAGTGATTGCCATTCGCGGTGCGCGCATAATATCCTGCGCTGCCGTTATCGCCGGTTCCCAAAAGCAGGGAAGCAATCGCATCGCCTCCAGTAGCTGATACTGTACGCGGATTGGGTCCTTGGGTCATGTCGGCCCCGAAATTCAGGAGCAGCGGATTGGTTTGCAGGAAGTTCAGGAAGTAATCCCGATGCTCTCCTCCTATCGCCAGAGTGTGTTTGCCGATCACACGAGAAATAGTACCGGAGAAGATGTAATCTAATTCGTGGCTTTCGTAGTAGGGGCCATTGTTGTTCCCCAAGTTGGAGTAGCCCTGTGAGGCAATACCGGGAAATTCATCCACGTCGCCCTGTTCCAAGTAAGCTTGCGCACTGGCTGGCAAACCCAAGGTAGTCAGCTTGAAGCCCAGGCCGTTGCTGGGCCGCAGAGCGTTGAAGCGATTCACGCCGGCGCGTAATTCCAACACCGTAGCGGCGCCCAGGGTCTGGGTGTAGCCGACCGCGGAATTGTGCGCGTGTACCGTCATCGGACCAAAGCCCGTATCCGCGAGGTTGCCGTAGTAGTTGGGAGATCCGGCTACGTTGTACAAGAAACCATAGCGGACGAATGCACGCTTGTTGGTGCTGAAGTTGTGATCTACCTTGCCGGTAATCTGATCCAGCGGGTTGGCGCTGACAGCAGTCTTGGCCAGGTTATTGGTCAGGCCGGGCAGGTTCGGCAACGGAAAGTAAGATGCGGCTTTGACGCCCACAGGGTCCAGCCTGTTTGCGGGAATCTGGTTGCCCGGGAATGGCGTGCGCAGAAATTGGCCCTGATTGTTCGGGTCCGGCGCAGTGCTGAACGGGTCATAGATCACCTTCAACTGTCCCTGCGAGTTCAAGGCGCCCGAGAAATCTCCGGTTCGTTCCGCGGCGGTAGGCACTGTGAAGAGGCTGAATGCTCCCGCGTTGTTGATATCTCTTTCGACCACTGCAAAGAAAAAAGTCCGGTTCTTGATGATCGGTCCGCCCACCGAACCGCCGAACTGGTTTTCATGCAGGGGGGCGATCTTCGCTCCCGATCGGTTCGAGAAGAAGTTATTGGAGTTCAAGGCATTGTTGCGCACGAAATCGAAGGCCGATCCGTGAAAACTGTTGGTACCCGATTTGGTGACCATGGTGGAGATGCCTCCGCCGCTACGGCCGAAGCTGGCTGAGTAGCTGTTAGTCTGAACGCGCATTTCTTCTACCGCATCTACGGACGGCAACATGGTGAGACCCATGATCCCCGGGATGTCGCTCTGGTTGAGGATCGAAATGCCGTCCTGCTGAAAATCGGACGTAGACTCCAAACCGCCGTTGAACGAGTACCGGATCGCGCTGGTAAAGAAGTTGCTCGAATAGTTATTTTGCGTGGACGGCTGTACGCCCGGCTGGAGCGCCATCAGTGTCAGGACATTCCGGTTGATGATTGGCAGATCTACAATGGATTTGTTGTTGACCACTCCGCCCAGCGTTGCGTTGGAAGGGTCCACCATCTGAACCTGGCTGGACACTTCCACCGTTTGTGTGGTTGAGCCGAGTTGCAAGGTAATGTTCAGAACCGCTTCCTGCTTGGCAGTTAACGGGAAGGTACTCATCTGATAGGTTTGAAATCCGGGGCCTTCCGCTGTCACCCGATAGGTGCTGGGGATCAGGTTGTTAATGAGGTACACGCCATCCTGATTCGAGGTTGCCGTAAAAGCCACGCCTCGTTCGGTGTCGGTGACAGTCACCCTGACATGCGGTACCACGGCGCCGGTAGGATCGTTCACGATCCCGGAAATCGAGGCGTTAAAGGTTTGCGCTAAGATGAGCGCCGGTGCTGCCAGCGCTAGCCAGAGAACAATGAGAGTTGCTTTTGTACAGCGGGTTTCATTTGTATGCCAAGTGCGAGTCGTCATCTTCGAACTCCTTTTTCGAAGTGATCTCAAGTACCCCTGAGAAGAGCGAAGCCACTGGGCTTCCGATCTGGATCACTGGGCAGTGAGTATATACCAAATCCGACTTCGGCGGAGACACACCGTTCTGCTAGGGTGCGAAGCGCGGAGAGACCGGTCCGACGCGCACAACGAATTCTTCGGCGAATTTAGGTGCGCTGAATTTTGTCGCGCACCCGTGCCATGGCCTAAGAGAACCGGGACGAGCGAAGACATCGCACGCGTGATCTACCGAGCCACCGGGTGGTCGTCTTGGTTAGTCTTTCCGCCGCGATGGTGGCTATTAACGGGGATGCCGAAGAGGCTGGTGTGTATGGATGCCGATCTAATCGGCCAGTTTATAAACCGCCTCCAGAGGCGCGTCGCGATTGTGATAGTCTCTCTGCTCAGAAGAATGTGAAGAAAACGCTCGGATGCTTTCTGTTGTTCGCTCTTATGGCCGCTGCCGCGGAAAAGACGCCACCGGGAGAATTGATCGCACTAGCATCGGGGAATTCCGGCGCCCCGCAGTTCCGCGACGCGCTAGTGGCGTCCATACCCCCGGCCGCCCTTAAGGCTGGAACCGCCGCTGTCACCGATCACGGGAAAGTGCTGTTCGCGGTCGAAGCCGCCAGCGCCCCGAAATTGACGGTCGATGATGGGCCGCCCAGCACAATGCATCAGATCTCCGGTTCGAATCTGTGGTTCGCCGTAGTGCCGGTTACACCAGGACGCGGCCATTCTTTCTATTACTTGCTGGACGGCAAGAAGTTCGGTGGCACCACCAACGTCCCATCGTTCGGTGCTGATTCGTACCTCAAACCTGGCGTTCCCCAGGGAAAGCTCAGCGACAAGCACGTCTTTACCAGTAAGATCTATGACGGGATGCAGAGCGATTACTGGGTATACACGCCTGCGCAGTACAACCCCAACACGCCTGCCGCACTGATGGTCTGGAATGATGGTCAGCAATTTATCAAACGGGATTCAACCTCTATCCGGCTCCTGGAAGTGATCGACAACCTGACCGACGAGAAAAGGCTCCCGGTGATCGTGTGGGTATTTATCATGCCGGGCATCGCCACCATGCCCGCGGGCACGCCCTTTTACCAGGTGGTCCAGAAAGCTAGCAAAGCGGACACCCAGGCTGCCCGAACGAACGCATTGCGCGCCGTTGAATACGAGACAGTCTCCAATCAGTATGCGCGCTTTTTGCGGGACGAACTCTTACCCGAAGTGCAATCCACCTACAACGTCCGCAAGGACGCCTATAGCCGGGCAATCGGTGGCCTCTCCAGTGGCGCTCAGGGAGCGTTTACGGCCGCTTGGGAACAACCTGACCAGTTCAGCCGCGTGCTGGTCTGGGTAACGCCTTTTTCAGCCTCGCAGTGGCAGCCGGGCGTTCACGACGGCGCCAATGTCTTTCCATTCATGATTCGGAGGGAGCCCAAGAAGAACCTGCGCATCTGGCTGCAGGACGGTGCTGACGATCTGGAAAATCCCAATGGAAGCGTGCCTCTGCAGAATCTGCAAGTTGCCAATTCCCTGAAGTTAAAGGAGTACGACTTTCATCTGAGCTACGGCGTGGGCGGTCATAGCCCGATGCAGGGTGGTTCGGAATTTCCCGAATCGCTTGCATGGGTGTGGCGCGGCTACAATCCGGCGGAGACCCAGGCGAACTTCACTATAGACGAAATGGAAAAGTCTAAGCCAGTCTTCCGGGTGCACGTTTTCAACCGGGAGTAAAGACTATTACAGCCGACTACTTGCGCCGACGTCCGATGGTGCTGGTCGGTACGCCGAACCAGTCTGCAAGCTGCCTGTCGTCACAGTGCAGCATAAACAACTTTCCAACTCTACGACTGCTCCCCGGTCATGGCTTTTTTAGGTTCACGTCTGCAATCGCGATAACAGATCGGGTTATTCACTCTTCACCCGGTACCGGGCCAGCGCCTCTTCATCGACATCCAGACCAATGCCCGGATAAGGCGGAGCCAGCAAATCTCCATTCTCGAAACTGAACATTCGAGCACTCTTCAAAACTTTCAAACCCGGCGAAGTCTGCTCGTCCGGAAGCAGCGGCGGCGTAATTAAGGCCATCTCTTGCCACGGAGCGCCGATGGCCAGCGTCGCCTGCACCCAGCCTGCCAGCGGCAGCGACAATGACCCGTGCAGGATCGTCGGAACATGAAACGCCTCCGCCAGAATCGACACCTGCCGGCAGCGGAAGATGCCTCCGGCGGCGCGACCATCAGGCTGCAAAATATCGTAAGTTTTGTGCAGCAGGCATTGCTTGTAGTTTTCGAGATTCGAATATGCCTCACCGCCTGTGATAAGAATATCTACCATGGATGCCAGCTTGGCGGGCGTCTCGTAATCGGAA
>JBBQUE010000331.1:0-4786 GCA_038212805.1 Bryobacterales bacterium
GCCATGCACGCACGTTCGTAGACATGCTGCAGCATGGATTTATCGGCTATGGTGGCGAGGGCTTTTCCAGGGTATCGGGAGGAGGCAAAACGGGCAGGAATCACACCCAAAATACGGGGTCGCACAATCCAGTCTAGCCTACAAATCCGGATCCGGCAACGTGAAGTAAAACGTTGCGCCCATGCCTGGGCTGGATTCCACCCAGATCTTTCCACCGGCCCGTTCCACGACGCGTTTGCAGATCGCCAGCCCAATGCCAGTGCCCGGGTAGGCGGTCTTATGGAGCCGCTTGAAAACGCCAAAAATCTGATCGGAGTATTCGGGTGGGATGCCGATTCCGTTATCTTGTACCGCAAAGCACCAGAAATGCCCGCGGCGGGACGCTGAGATATGAACTTGCGGCGGCTGCTGGCCGCGATACTTAATGCCATTTCCGATCAGGTTTTGAAACAGCTGCAGAAGTTGAATCTCGGGCATGCGGACTTGGGGTAAGGCATCGTGCGTGATGACAGCGCCGCTATCCTGAATGGCTGTGTCCAGCATCTGGATGGCCTGCTGCAGCGCGAATTCCGTTTTCAAGAGCAATGCGGGAGCGGTTTGGTCGCCGGTTTGGGTATATTCCAACAGCCCGCGAAGCAGCCGGTTCATGCGGGTTGCGCCTTCCACCGCGTATTCGATGAACTGGTCAGCCTGGGCATCCAGTTGCCCTCGATACTGCCGCCCCAGCAGATCCGTATCAATAGATACCATCCGGAGGGGTTCCTGCAGGTCGTGACTGGCGGCATAAGCGAACTGCCGTAGATCTTCATTTGACCGGCGCAGTTCCGCCTCAATCCGCTTCTGCTCATCCACTTCGGTGTACGAACCGAACCATTTGCGGATTTTCCCGGCTCCATCCCGCATCGCCCGGCCGCGGCCCAGATACCAGCAAAAAGCTCCGTTATGGCGGCGCAAGCGCAGTTCCACGGTGTAATGCTCTCCGCTCGCCATCATCCGGGTCCAAAGCTCCACGCACCGTTCCAGGTCTTCGGGGTGAAGGGCCGCCATCCAGCCTGTACCCAAGCTGGTTTCGGGCGTTTGGCCGGAATATTGATGCCACTGCGAGTTGAAATAGTCGACGGAACCATCCGCCGTGCTGCTCCAGACAATATCGGGCACGGTTTCCGCCAGCTCCCGGAAGCGCTGCTCGCTATCCCGCAGATCTGATTGCGCCCGGCGCAAGGTATCCACGTCCGTGTTCGTGCCAAACCAGCGCTCTACCCGGCCGTGCGCGTCGCGAACCGGGGCCACCCGGGTCAGAAACCAGCGCATCACTCTGTCGCGGCCCCGCAGAGGAAACTCCATCTCGAAGGGCTCGCCATCACGCAGAGCCTTCGTCCACTGGTCCATCACCCCAGGGAGAACCTCCGGATCGTGAACCGATTGCCAGCCCCAGCCCGCCATCTGCTCCGGCGTCGTTCCGGTGTATTCATACCAGCGGCGGTTGTGCCAGAAGATCTGTCCGTCCGGTTGCGCGATCCAGGCCAGTTGGTTCATGGAATCCACCATGGCCCGGAACTGTTCTTCGCGGTCTTTCAGCGCCTGCTCGTGCAACTTGCGTTCGGTGATGTCCTGGATCACGCCGATCATACGAAGCGGTTCCTGGTGAGGACCCCGTATCATTTTTCCTCGCGAGGAAATCCAAATCAAGGTCCCATCAGGGCGGATCACGCGGTATTCCGCCGCGTATTCATCCTTGCCATCCCATGCGGCTTCGACGTTGCCGAGCACGGCTGGCAGATCGTCCGGGTGCACTAATTGCCGCCATTGCTCCAACTCGACCAGTCCCGAATGGAGGCCGAAGATAGCAGCAGCGCGGGCCGAGAAAGTCGCTCTTTCAGGCTGGAAATAGCGATTCCAGAGACCCAGCTTCGAGGTCTCCAATGCCAAAAGCAATTCGTTTTCGCTTTGCTCCAGGCGCTGGCGTTGTTCGCGGAGTTCGGTGATGTCCTGGACTACCGAATTCACGCCCAGTAGGCACCCCTGGCGGTCCCGCAGGGGGAAGTGGTTCACCAGCCAGGTTCGCTTCTGGCCCCCATAAGCGCTCGTAACGCCCTCAATTTCCCGCTCCAGGATTGGCCGGCCGGATTCGATGGCCTGCCGGAGCGGAATCTCCATCTGGGGACAAAACTCAGGCAAGATCTCTTGTACTGTGCGGCCCAAGTGCTCCTCCGCTGGCCGCCCGCTCATTTCCGCCATTTTCTGGCTGATGCGGACGAAGCGGAGGCCGGTATCGATGAATGCCAGGCCCACGGGTGCCGTGGAATACAGCGCTTCTATCTCAGCGAACTGCTGCGCCGCCGCTTCCTGGCTTTCCCGGAGTTCCTGTTCCATCCGGTGGCGTTCGGTAATGTCCTGAGTCACCGAGACGGCATGGACCGGGGCGCCCCCGCTGTCGCGTACCAGAGCGACCGTGACATTTACCCAAACCAACCGGCCATCCTTATGAATGTAGCGCTTGTCGATTGAGAAGGAGGGCCCTTGGATTTGTTTTAACGCTTCATACTCAGCGACACCCAAGGCCGAATCGTCCGGATGGGTTATCTCTTGAAATTTCCGGCCGGCCAATTCCTCGCGAGTGTAACCCACTATATCGGCAAGGCGCTGGTTGACCGCCAAAAACGTGCCCTCGAGCCCGACGTGGGCGATTCCCACCGCGGCCTGCTCGAACGTTGCCGTAAACTGTTGCGTGCTCCGGTTAAGCGCTTCGGCTGCCTGCTTCCGCTGCGTGATATCCCAATTAACGGTAACTACCTGCTCGGGCCGGCCCGTGGTATCGAACGAGACCCGGCCCCGGGCAACCAGGCAGTGGGTACTTCCGTCTGGCCAAACCACGCGGAACTCCCGTTCGTACTCTCCCGTGCCGCCGAGGGCGCATTCAATGGCGTCTTCCAGGCCGCGCCGGTCGTCCGGATGAATCAGTGCCAGCCAGGCATCATAAGGCAGGGCGGCGGGAACGTCCGGGTTTCCGAACAAGGCGAAGTAGCCAGGCGAATAGGTGGTTTGGCCGGTTTTTATATTCCAATCCCAAAAGACACTCTTGGCCGCAGTCTGGGCCAGTTGTAGACGCTCCGCCGTTTCCTGGGTAAGCCGCAGAAGTTGGGCGTTGTCGTATGCCGGCCAGAGCCGTTCCGCCACGGCCCGCAGAAGCCGCGCTTCGGGATCGCTCCAAACCCGCGGCTCCGGGCTGGAGACGCTGAGCGACGCCATCCACTGGCCACCGCGATGCAGCGGAACGCACAGCAGTGAGCGCACGCGCAGGGGCAGGTAGGTGGATTCGTACGTCCCGGCGGTGCGGGGGTCGCTCATAGCGTCTTGAACCGCCAGGATCTCATTTGACA
This sequence comes from Bryobacterales bacterium, assembly GCA_038212805.1. Lineage (GTDB taxonomy): Bacteria > Acidobacteriota > Terriglobia > Bryobacterales > Bryobacteraceae > JANXQZ01. Next base: position 3,381 of record JBBQUE010000331.1, read on the forward strand.
GTCCGGCTTCAATGGCCGCCGGGCCGAAGCTTTTGAGCGCAAGGGTTCGAAGCCGGGGCGAGGAATCGCCGCCAAAATCGAACATCATCCGCCGCACTCCGCTTTTCAGGTCAATCTCAGAAAATCGGCAGTGGGGCACGGCTAGCCGCTGCTTTAACGCCGTCGACGCGGTTTCCAGCAGTTCCTCCGGCTCGACCGCCTGCGAGAAGCGGGAGCTCAAATCGAGCAGGAACTGGCCGTCCGACTCGGCCTGCTTTTGCGCCGTGATCTCCCAAACCGTGCCTAGCAGTCCTATGGGGCCGGTGACGTCGCGCGAGACCTCGCCTTGGCCTCGCACCCAGCAGATGCCGCCATCGCCGCGGAACATGCGGAATTCGATATTGTAATCTGAACCGTCCTCGAAAGACTTTCCAATGCCCTGCTCAATGAGCGCGTGGTCGTCGGGATGAACCCGGAGCAGGAAAGCTTGGTAGGTGCCTTCGAACGAACCGAGGGGAATCCCGAGAAATCCTTCGATTTCGGGCGACCACTCCACCACGCCAGTACTGTGTTCCCATCGCCAGACACCGAGTCGTCCTGCCTTGCGGGCAAGGTCGTACAGTTCGATTCCACGTTTCTTCTGGCGCGCGTGTTCTTCTTCCAGAAAGGCGATGCGGGCGTGAAGTGCGGCAACGGAATCGGGTGATTGCTGCAACTTCGATCATATACCCATAGGGTTCCGGGCGTAGGCCAATCCGCGCGAAGACTTGACAGGCGGCATGGGGGATGTAAACTAATATTAGTTGATACGAACGCGCTAAGATTCGGGAGACGCAAGCAATGGACATCCAAAAATTTACCGAGAAAATGCAGGAAGCCGTCCGAAGCGCGCAGTCGATTGCCATCCGCCATGGCAACCAGCAAGTGGAAGTGGAGCACCTCTTCGCCGCTTTGCTGGAGCAGCAAGGGGGTTTGGCTCCATCCATTCTGCATAAGGCCGAAATCCCGGTAGACGCGATCAAGACGCGCGTCATTCAGGAAATCGACAAGTTCCCCAAAGTGACCAGCTCCGGAGCGCCGCAGGATCAGGTGTACGTTACGGCGCGCCTGCAAAAGATGCTGACCCAGGCCGAGGACGAGGCCAAGCGGCTGAAAGATGATTTTGTTTCAACTGAGCACGTGTTGCTGGCGTTGACCGACGACCGCGGCGCTTCCGGTCGATTCCTGAAGGAAGCCGGGTTGACGCGGGAGCGGCTAATGCGGGCGCTGCAGGAAGTGCGGGGCAGCCAGCGCGTGACCACTGCAAATCCGGAAGCCACCTATGAGGCGCTGGAGAAATACGGCCGCGATTTGACCAAGCAGGCCGAGCAGGGCAAGCTGGACCCGGTGATCGGGCGGGATGAAGAGATCCGCCGCGTGGTGCAGGT
>JBBQUE010000332.1:0-4782 GCA_038212805.1 Bryobacterales bacterium
CGGCATCCTTCTTCACATCTTTAACGTTCATCTGGGGACGGGCCACGGGGAGCGGCGGCAGCAGGCAGCGCGCCTGCTCGGAGACGACGCGTTGCGGGCGCCCGACATTACCGGACCACGCGTGGTGCTCGGCGATTTCAACGAGTGGACCACCGGCAGGGTGACACAAGCGCTCTCTGCGGAGTTTCATTTGACCGACCTCCGGGTTCACTTGTTGAGGACCCGAACCTATCCTGCGGTGCTGCCGCTGTTCCATCTGGATCACATTTACTTTGATCACCACTTCCGCGTCGAAAAGGCGTTTTTCCACCGGACCCGGCTGGCTCTGATTGCCTCGGACCACCTCCCTCTGGTGGCTGATCTCGCCATCTCCGGTTGATTAAAAGCGACTATCCGCCCGCCTCTGTTCGGGAGCAGTTAATTAAACGGGATCCCGGGTCATCGTCAACGCCCAGGCGAATTGTGGCGGGGGCTCGCATATGCCGCGCACACTCTTGTCCTCTCTTATCCAAATTAGCGTTATGCAGCATCTTCTCTCAAATGCTCGAGTTCTTCCCGCTCCTGGAGTTTGAGTCGTGTGTGCGGGAGCGTCAGACCGAGCGGCACGCACGGGGGTTCAGTTCGTGGACGCAGTTCGTGACCTTGCTGTTTGCTCAGTTGGAGCACGCGCAATTGCCGCGGGAGATCACGGGCGGCCTGGCGGCGCGAGGGCAGACTGGCGCATCTGGACGTGAGTCGCCGAAGCGTTCGACCCTGCCTCTATGCCAACGAGCACCGGCGGTGGGAGCTTCAGGAGGCCGCCCTCGAGAACGACGCCGTCGACGGGAACCTTCTCGCCGGGCCGAACCCGGGCCGCCCTCGGCCGGCTGGCTGACGGAGGTTTGTTGCTCCCAGATTCATCCCTCAGATTTGTCACCCGCGGTTTCAGTGTTGCCTGGTCGAAGTCGGCCGCCGGAGATGATCCCGATCACTACCAGGAGTGCTCCCGTGATTGAGTAGGCCGCTCTCATATTCAACGCAAAGAGCAGGCCGCCGAGCGCGGCGCCTGCGGCCTGACCCAAACTGCTCGCGGAGTTTGTCAGACCGAGCGCCGCCCCGGTCTGTTGCTTTTGACCCTTGGACGCGAGCGCAGAGAGGTTTGGCGCGATCAACGATATTCCGAGCGCCAGGAATCCGACGATGGTCAAGACTAATGGGGGACTCCGGGCGAACAGCAGAACTGCCAGATCAATTCCTACCAGGACAAATCCCACTGCAATCTGCTGGCTTGCGCTCATCCTCCGCGAGAGATAACCGACAGCTCCACCCTGAAACACAGCCATCACCGAACCGCAGACAATAAAAACAGCACCCACCCCGGCAGGTCCGTACCCCAACATTTCCTTCGCGTGGAGCGCGAAGGTCGCCTCAAACATCGCCAACCCAAATTGCACCGCCAATGCCAAGGCCAGAAGCGGCCATAGTTGAAGCGCCAGCACCCACCACCTGTTGGTGAACCGCTTCTCCGGCACGAACGTGGAACCGGAAGGCAGGGATTCCGGTAGCCACCGAATGATCAGCGGAAGAGTGAGCAAAGCCAACAACGCCGCCGCAAAGAACGGGACCGAGAAGGCAGGGATGGTGAAGCGATCCGAGCCCATGTGGAGTTGTAGGCCGGTACGGGCCAGCAAACCGCCAAAGGCGGGACCAAACACGACGCCCAAGCTGATCGCGGTGGCTTGCCAAGCCATGCCTCGGCTACGCTCATCCTCGGTTGTTACGTCGGCCACATAAGCCGTTGCGGCCGGGAACATTGCCGAGGAGAAGATGCCGCCGACGATCCGCGCGCCGTAGAACAGCCACAGAGAGTTTGCCAATCCGAACAGCACTTGGGCCATGGCAAAACCCGCGATCCCAATCATCACCAGCGGTTTCCGCCCGATGCGGTCGGACCAGCGCCCCCACAGCGGCGCGAAAAGAAACTGCATCAGGGCGTAGATTCCGGTCAGCAGCCCCACGTGAACCGCTGCCTCCCTCTGGGACGCCCCGCCCGCCTCCGCAAGGCGCTCGGCATACAACGCAAATATCGGCAACGTGATGCCGAAACCGATCATGACCAGGAATAAACAGAAGAACAAAACCAAGAGACGTCTCGTCATCTCATTCAGTCCGCCAATCCAAGGCTCGACGGACTTGCCTGACCAGGAAAGTGGGTTGCTGTCAAAATGACAAACTGATCCTTCGGCATGGATCACGGTGCAACGAAACTGTAACGGGTCACAATATTCCCCGGCTTAGCGAGCGATTTTTCTCACATTAGCCCGCCGCCGTGCTGGGCCGTAGCGCGACCGGTGCGCCAAGCCGACCACGCCACACTTCAGACAAAACTCTAGATGTGTCTTCGCAGATAGGATGTCCAAGTGAGTGAACGGGGGAAGTTCCCAAGGTTTCACCGCCAAAGAACTCTCCCGCGGCGCAGAAACGTACCAGGGGAGTTGCCACTCCCGAGGCACATTCTACCAATGCAAATCCTACACCCATTCCAGGGCTCTGTGCGGCAGTGCCTTGGAAGAACTCGCCGATTCCAACCGTTATCGACCCAGCCACTGCCCGCAGTGCCAGAACAAACATCACCTTCTGGCGCATGGATTCTAAACGCGCACCATCGTGGATTTAACCTTCGACGGAGTGATCCGCATACGCCGCTACCTGTGCAAGGCTTGCGTGCGCACTGTCTCCCTTTTGCCGGAGTTCGCGCTGTCCCACCTGCGCTCCAGCATCAGCGTAATCGGGCTATTTCTTCTGGCGCGGCTGCTTCAGGCGAAGCCTCTCCAAGCCGCGCTTCCCCCTTTGGACCATACCAGCGAGGCCAGTTTTGGCTGCGCCGCTTCCGTGCCCAAACCGAAGCCCTGTGCGTCGCGCTGGCCGGATTGACCACACCCACTCCGGCGGCCGAGCTTTTTTCATCGCTCACTGGCCATGCTTCAGGAAACCGGCTTCATTCCCGCTCACCACTTCCTGTTCGCCGACCTCCGCCAACACCTGCCCGGTCGGCCGCCGTCGCTTGTTCCCGACGGCCGGCGTGTCATGCTCGCCCCCGCCGCGACGTCCGGCTGAGAGTCCCGACACACCATTTTGCATGGATTTCCGCCGCTTTTCGCCCTACGCTCGGACTCGATGCCAAACCCAACCGGCGACAAAGCCGAAAAAATCGCATTGTTCTGTTACGGACTCATCGCCCCGCCTGATACCGGCACCGTAAATTTGCACCAAACCTGCGCCAGACTTTATTGTTGAGGAGACAGCTTTGGGCGGCGTCCGCCTATCTGTCCTTCCTCGCGAACTCAATCCAGACCGGCTTTGGTGCGCGGTCCTTGAGCATGGCTAGTTTCGAACTCCGCGAACGCCCCACCATCCGCATCATCATTCGACAGCGGGAGTGATGATATTTAATGGCTTCGGTTAAGCAACGGAATAAAAGAGCTCCCAAAATGTGGCCCTAGACGTGCATCGGTTTTCGCATGACTCAACTTCACGAAGGACAATGCGGACTCTGCCTCCACTTCGGAGAGAACCACCCCGGCGATCACAACTTTAATCTGACGCAAATCAGAAGCAGCAGGGAGGCGATGGACACGTTTCTGGATGACTGTGGGCACCCCAAACTTGCCGCGCTCCACCTGAAGGTCAGCCCGATCAGTGGCTGTGACGGATTTGAAGAATCCAAGCTGTAAGTCCATGGCGTAGTGGAGAATTTTACGCCTTCTGGCTTTAAGGACGATTAATGGTCTATTAAAGAATCTAGAAATCCTAGAGGTCGATTCGCGTGCCAATGATCATCATGCGACCCAAGCGTGGCGAGCTGCGAATCGACCAGTGGCTCGGAGTTGATGTGGCGCATGGTAGCGAGGCGCTGTCTTCAGCCGCTTCAGAACGAGCCTACTCCACAGCATCAAACAGCCATTGCTGATGGCAGGCCGCTACTTATTTCCAGCCACTCGGTCGCCTTCCCGTGAAGGTATTTGGTTCCCGTTGCAACATCTCATCTAATCTGGGTCACGATCCAATTATGCCGCGGCATCCTTGAAACTGTGCCGGTAAAACCACGAGCCCAGGCACCAGAGCGAAGTGGCGAGGATGGTTGCCCCGATGAGCACCATACCTCCTAAAATAAATCCCAACACTGTCCAACCAAAATGGAAGGACAGGGCCGAAGCCGCAAGGAAGACAGTGGATAGGATATAGGAAAACCGTCTCGGCGTTGGCGTGGCCGGCAATGCCTGCGCATGGAATAAATGCCGGACGACGAGGTTGTAAACCAAATCGAGAATCATCCATCTGGGGAAAAGGGCTCCGCTCAAGGCAACAAGAGACATGGCCCCAAGCCAGATGGGTGACTGCATGGCCAACCCAGTCGCGATCAAGATGACGGCGACTGCAGGCGTGAACCGCAGTGGCAATGCATAGCGGGATTTCGCCTCATCATTAAGCGTCCCAAATCCTTGTTTATTTAGGTTATCCTTCGTAAGAGCACTAAGCTTTGCCATTTTCAAACACCTTTTTTATAGTGCATCGATTGAAACTTCACGACAATTCACGGAACAGCCAAGGAAACAGGAAAAAACCCGGCACCGCATGGGACACCAGAAGTTTCAGTCGCGAATCGGCCCTTCCTTAAGAAGGCGGCGCCCACTCCCACTCCGCATAATCGTGGCCCGCTTACTACAAACTCCGGGCCAGTGCTTGCTTTCTGTTATTTATGCCCCATTCCACTGCCTTGACCCCGCCCCATCATTCCACGGC
>JBBQUE010000333.1:0-4779 GCA_038212805.1 Bryobacterales bacterium
AGTGCGGATACCCAAAAGCCGCCCCGAACTGGCGTGCTGCCTGCCACGCATAGTCGGGCGCCGTGCGGTCGGACCAGTTCGACGCCTGTTGCGCGTTTGTTGAGGTCCACTCCATAAACCGGATTGCTTGAAAGCGTCCCACGATCGTCTTGAACGGGATCGTAAATGTATCGCCAGCCGAATACCCGGGACGCATCAGTTGTACGCCTACCAGGCCTGTATTCGTTGCCGCCCCTGCTGTGCGCTGCGTATTCTGAAAACGAACGGATACGCTCTGAAGCGGGGTAATCGGCAGGATCACATCGGCCGTCGTCATGTTCGAAGCCGGGTTGTAGATCTGATTCGCAACTATCCCCGCCGTAAGTTGGATGGTAACGGCCGCTTGTCCCGTGAACGACAGCTTGTACACACCGCCGAGGTTGGGCATGTTGTCGGCAAGAAATACTTCAAAATCGGATTGTGGCCACCCTTGAGGATCGAGCGGTGCATTTCCGCTCAGCGCTTGTCCGATCAGCCACGGAATTCGGGCGCTCTTCATCAAATCCGCAAATGGCTGGCCGACAGCATAGTCGGCTGGAAACTCAACATTGATCCCGAGCGGAGTCGATCCGGGCGAAGAACTCTGGGGCATCGCCGTGACCTCGGCTGAATTTGGGCTTTCACCGTTGGAGTTTACTGCCGTCACAACGTAGTAGTAGCGCACGCCGTTCGCGGCCGTGTTGTCGGTGTATGCCGGTGATTTCAGATTGGTAGCGATCGCCGCGTAACCCGTTCCTGACGAGGTGCTTCGCTTGAGGTTATAGCTAACACCTGGGGTTGAGGCCCAAGACAACACCACGGTCGCATTCCCTTGAGCCGCCGCCAATCCGACGGGAGCGTTCGGGGGTGGCGCCGGGCCTCCTCCCGGTCCAATGATCGGGGTCACCGATGCGTAGGTCGGACCAAAGTTTATCTCGTCGATAGAGCTACGATTTGCTCCATCGCCACCATAGTAAGCGAGGCTCTGGATCAATATGGCGCTCGAGCTGTTCGCGCTCGCACTCGCGGACGGAGGCGGGTTTCCGCCCAGCGAACCGGGGTTGACGTACAGAGTCGCTGTGGGCACCGCCGCGAAATCTATCCGCAAAACCAGGAGCGCCGTTTGCCCCTTCACAACGGGAACCTGGCTCTGATAGACCACTCCGGCCAGTTTCAAACTCCAGTAGCCGACGTCTCCGGTGTTCGAAGCCGAGCCAAAATATCCGACGCTCACCAATTGATTGGAAACCAACCACACGGGAGTTCCGGCATGCAGATTGATTGAATTTTCGTCATTGCCGGAAACATCTTTTCGCATGAGCGCGCTGAACCAAAGCGTTTTTCCCATGGCCCCGATCAGTCCGCCACTCAGATAATCCTTGAACGCACCACTAGGACTCACATCGAGCCCTCTCCCCGTGGTTTGGTACGAATCGCCGCCCTCTGCGTAGTTCCCGACGGTCTGAAAATTGGCGTAGCTCAGCGGCGACGCGGTGGCCACGTCGTACCCCGGAACGGTGGAAGAACCGTTCTGAGTGGACCAAGGTCCGGACCATCCCAATCCGGAATTAACCGCATTCAACGATCCGGACGCGGCCGTAAACGATTCGTACGCTAGCGAGGTACTCAGCACCAGCGGCGTGACCGCTGCATACGATGTGCCGACCCGGATCTCGTCAATCGAACTCTGGTTAGAGCCATTTCCGCCATAGTAGGCGAGGCTGCGAAAGCCACCAGAAGTAGGGATGGACGTTTGAGCACTTGTCAGCACCGGGGCCGAGCCCCCGAGCGAAGCAGGATTGACGTATAGCGTAAAGGCGGTGGATGCGGAAAAGTCGATCCGCAAAACGAGGAGAGCCGCTTGACCCACGACGACCGGCACCGCGGTCCTCACAACGGAACCTGCGGCTTTGATGCTCCAATAGCGCGTCGAGCCTTGGTTGGAGGAACCCCCAAAATATCCCACGGCTACTAGAGGCGTGTTCGCGTACCAACCCAGCGTTCCAGGGTGCAAAGTAATGGAATTCTCGTCATCCGTATTCGCGTCTTTCCGCATCAGAATGCTCATCCAAAGCGTGGTGCCTTGAGCGCCGATCACCCCTGCCTTGAGATTGGCACCGAAGGGCCCTGCAGCGCTGGTATCGAAAGCGCGGCCCGTCGTTTGATAAGCGTCCCCTCCGATTGCGTAGTTACCTATCGACCGCAGGCCAGGGTATTGCAATAGAGGTGAAGCGGCGAGACTATAACCGTGAACGTTGGCTGAACCGTTTTGGTTGATCCAAGGCCGCGCCCAACCACTCCCGCTTCCGGCGCTATTCAGTGACCCTGGCGCAATACTGAAAGGCTCGGACGCGAGGAGGGTTCCTTGGGCAAATGTTCGAGTTGTTGAGCAAAGCAGTACTATTCCGAGAAATAGTGCGACTCGATACATTGTGCCTTTTGGTTCATACACGATACTAACCTAAAGAACCATCGCCAAGAGTAAGAAACCGACAGAAGTACTGCCCAACACATTACTTAGAACTTACTTAAATCTGCTGTAGCCTATGAAACTGCGTATAGTTACGAGATATCATAAGGGTTATCCGGAAAGTAACTAAGGCCGTGAGCGAAGCCAAAATTCATTTTTCGATCGAGAGCCGGTTGGATCAAGTGCGGCTCTTGCGAGCAGCTGTCCGAGCGATAGCGGATGAGCTAGGCTGTGATGAGTCGACGTGCTTCCAGATTCAGTTGGGGCTCACCGAAGCCGTAAACAATGTCATCGAGCATGCTTACCACTTTCAACCCGACTGCCGCGTAAACGTTGATATCGAAACCGCTTTGGGGTTTATCGAGTTGCAGATCACCGATAACGGCGTTCCATTTCCGCTTGAGTGTGAGGCAAAGCTTCTCGACGCCGACGCGCATTTTCCCGATCCGCTAGATGGAGAACATGGCGAACGCGGACGCGGCCTAGGGATTATTCACCAGACCATGGATTCTGTGAAGTTCGATCGATCTGAAGGCAAGAATCATCTTCTAATGAGAAAGAATTATCTGCTGGTCTGAGTGCTCCGGCTAATCCGCGTCCAGCCGGGGAGGTGCCGAAAACGACACGAGGTGGAGGAAAAATCGGCAGAACAATTGCACATCCCGGCGCCAGCTTTGCATTGCAGAGTAACAGGCCTCCGTTAGATACAACTCTTCCTCGGATGCTAAGGCATCCAAGGTCACCGACGCTTCCGTTATGAGCCCACCCACCCCGCCTAAATATAGTCTCTGCCAATCCGTCGGAAGTAGATCGATTTCAGCAGGTGTTCGGGGCATTAACCCCACCAACGCGAGCTTGCCGCGACAGACAGCGATCAGGCCGGGGATAAACTCGCGGAATAGCATTCTTCTGGCCGATGCCTTCGCAGGCCGGCCATCAGGCGAGTTCACCCGGTAAAGCGGATACGTAACCCAAAGGCGGCGTTCTACACTCGCCGGGAGTTCCACCACCTGGCTGGCCTCTAGCCGCACCTTACCCGTAAGAGCGCGAAACGCGAGGGCAATGAGGAAAAACGGAAGCAGTAGAATCAACAGGGCAGCGGCGAACAGGGCAGCCAACCCTATTCGAAGCAAACTACGCGGAGCACGGTCCGTCAGGCCGCCGAGCAGGAAGCGCTCGGAAACGAAAAAGCTCGTTTCCAGACGGGCGTTCACCAGTAGATTACGATCCACGATCGCTTGATCCAGCTCTAATCCTTCGCCGATGTAGCTGCCCTTCATCACCAGGCTATGTTTAACCACAGTGTGGTCATCGACGATGCAGTTTCGGCTCAGCACCGCTTCCGGCCCGATCTGGGCTCCGCGTCCTATCCGGCAGTTCTCGCCCAGGAAGACGGGCGGCGCAATCCGTGCCGAGGGGTGAATCGTGACATTGCGTGATATCCAGATACCAGGCTCGGCGGATACTCCGCCAATCATCAATGTAGGCAGACGTCCAGAAAGTAAGGCCCGCTGGCTGTCGAGTAGTTGAAGCGGCGTTTTCAGAGCGATGCTGTGTTCAAAATCGATCCACCGCATGGACGCTTCGCCGCGAATCGAGTTCGCGAGCAATTCTTGACCTTGCGCAAACCATTCGGGTTTCAGAAGATCCCGTTCAAAGACAGCGCAACCCGACCAGGCACCGCTGGCCGATTCGAACGCAACGCCCCCCTCCGGGCTGAGATACTCCTCCATCGGCATTAACGGAAAACCGTCGCAGTGCGCCAGCAGGACAGAGTCATCCAAGCCCGCACACAAGCCCTGAATGGGCCGATAAGGCTGATCCAGGTCGCTTGAGAGGTGATACCGGAACCGGCAACCCCAGCGGGTACCGTCGCCGAAATAGCGTTCGATCTGTTCTGGCAAGTGACCGGTGACGATGTGGTATTCCCGCAGGCCCGCAGCCGAAAGATACTCGATGATGTGTTGCAGAAAAGGCCGGTCGCCCAGCGGCAAAAGAGCTGCTGGCGTCCGCTCGTCTAAACCGAAAAGCTCTGGAATTATGCCTGGAAGTATGATGATGGCTTTCATTGATGAAAGCGCTCCGCCAAAACGCGCGAAAGGAACACCAGGTTTCCGACCAGGTAGCGGCGCCACATGCGCCGCGGTTCCTGGCAAAAGCGGAATATCCACTCACCGCCGAGTTCGCGAATCCAGACTGGCGCCCGCGGAAGACGGCCGGAGTAGAAATCCAAAAGCCCGCCCACCCCAAGTTGGACGCTCACGCCAAGTGCATCGCGGTGAGCATCGATC
>JBBQUE010000334.1:0-4772 GCA_038212805.1 Bryobacterales bacterium
AGGGAGACCGGAGCCTTTAGGGATGCGCACGACCTGGCCGCCCGCGCCAATCGCCAAGCCTTCGCCGAAACCCGGATCACGCCATCCCAAGCCGATCATATCGTTGTATTCGGGCCAATTGAGGAACGCGTTGTTCGCGGCGTGGAAGACCAACAATCCGCCCCCGCCGCGCACGTAGTCTACCAGCGCCTGCTCGGTCTCGCGGGGCCAGCGGGTGCTGGTGGGGGTATGGCCGCTGTTGAAGTTATTCACAACCAGGGCGTACTTTTTGAAATCGGGCGTGGCCGGAAATGTGGCGACGTCGACCGTGAAACGCCCCGTGCCTTCGAGGATGGTCTTGATATTGCGCGTGCCGGTGGCCCAATCGTGGTTATTTACTCCATCGACGATCAGGACCCGAAGCTTGGGCTCGGCCGCGGGCGCGGCTGCGGCAAGCAGTAACAATGTAGCGGCAGAAATACAGGATTTCATGTCTGTAACATCAGCATATCGTTGATTGATGAATCAAAAATAAAGCTTACCGGCGAACTGGACCAGCCTCGGGAAGTTTTGTTCGTTCAAAGTTACCTTGCCGAATTGAGGACTGCGCCAATCAGTGTTGGGTCCCGGGAAGATGGGTGTATTGGTCAGGTTGAACGATTCGCCACGCAGTTGGAACGAGAACCGGTCATTCATCTTGAACGTCTTCTGAAGCGCAATGTTCAATTGCGGCGCCGTGTGCTGCCGGATATTGGGAAAGCGGTCTTCCACGTTGCGCAAACTGTAAGGCTGATAGTCCTGATAGCAGTTTTTGGAGTCGTTGTTGAACCACTGATTGAAGGTCTGATTCTTCACCCGGTAATCGCCGCACGTAAAGATCGCGTTGGGCTTGCCCACCGGGTACCCGGAATAATAGGTATAGATCCAATCGAATGACCACCCATTGAGAACCGCGCCGGCGACCGCGCCTTGCACCGGCAGGAAGCGGCGGCCTTTTCCAATAGGAAGGTCCCAAACGCCGTGAAACGCGAAGTTGTGCGTCTTGTCCTGATTGTCGAGTTCATGGATGAGCGGCTCGTTGAAGTTCCAGTCATTCAGCCGGTGATTGGCTTCGAATCCTTTTGAAAAGGTGTACGAAACGCCAAAAGTAAGAATTCCCGCGTTGCGGTTGGAGAGCACACGTTTCTCAAGCTGGAGTTGGAGCGAATCATACCAGTATTTGCCCACCGCGTTCGTATTTACAAAAACGCCTGGGAACACCGGATATGGACGGCGCAGATCATAAGCGTTGATTCCCGTGCTTGTCCCGAACCCGGTGCCGGCGGGCAAAATCCCCTTAAAGGGATTCGGGAGCGACGTGTTCAGGTAGGCGGGATTCTCATATCCCTTTTGGAAATCGGTCAATGAGACGTTACCCCATTGTTGACCCACGGGTTCGTGCACGGCGCGATTGGCGGAGTAGGCAACCTCGATGACCATGCCGTAGAAGAGCTCACGCTGTATCCCGATGGAGAATTCGTATATCCGGGGGATGGGCAGCGTCCGGGCGTCGATACTTAAACCGCTTCCGAGATTGGTGCGGAGGCCGAGCGAACTTCCGGTTGGAGAGAGGTAGCCATCGGGGAAGGGATTCTCAAGCGAATAGGGTCCAGTCAATCCGCCGGACGGGCTGAAGTCGCCATCCAGCGATCGCAGGTATCCTGTGCTTCGGCTAAAGCCGTTGGTCAACCCGCCGTTCGATGGCTGACGATGAAAAATACCAAAGCCGCCTCGCATGACCGTTCGGTTGAGGAACTGCCAGGCGAAACCGACGCGGGGCTGGATGTTGGTCCAATCGATATCGTAAATTCTGCGTGGATTTCCGCTCACGCCAGGGAACTTCAAGCCGCCGTTGATTTGTGCTGGAGCGGGAGGATATAGGCTTTCCTTGCCCGGGTTGGCGGCGTTCCACTGGGACTTGAGGGTTTTCCAGTTGGCCACAACCTGGTCACTCAGAGGATTCTTGGCATTCCAGTCGAAATCGCCGTTCACCCGATTGTGGAGTTCGGTAAAGGGAACCTGCACATCCCAACGCAAGCCAAGATTGATGGACAGCCGCGGGAGGATCTTCCAGTCATCCTGGAAGAACACAGCGTGATAGAACTGGCGCCGGTAGTAGGTGTCGTTATAGTCGATCTGGCCGCCGGTCGGGAGCCCCAAGAGCAGGGAGGCGACTCCGTTTCCGTCACCCTGGCCGAAGCCCCGCTCTTTATATTGCTGAGTCCAATACCGGCTGTTGAAATCCAAGCGTCCCGTAGCCAGGCCCGGACCCCCGGAGCCCCGGCCAATCTGAGCCCATTCGTATCCAAAGTGCAAGGTCTGCTTACCACGCGTCTTCGTAATGCTTGGAGCGAAGTCCCAGTGATTCTCGGTACCCCAGGAATAACTGGTGCCGATAATATCGGGGTAAAGATCCAACCGGATCACGGGAGCGGTCCTGCGGTCAACCGTCGGAGGAATTGGCATGTTCTTAATTCCCAGCTTGTCGTAGGTAAAACCGAAATCCTGATCGCCATCGGGGAAGATCGAGGTAAAGCGCGAGAAGGAACCACGGATATCCAGCACCATGGTAGGGCTGAGCACGCGGGTATAGTCGGCGATGTAGTTCTGGTCGGTCCGCTGGCTGGTAATGTTGCCGCGCTGCGCGGGCGGATCAAACCCATTGTTATTGCGGAACTCATGACCGTGCTGGTAGGTCACCAGCGCGTAAAAGCGGTTGCTGTCGTTAAAGACGTGATCCCACCGGCCCATGGGTTGGTTGTAGCCGTAGCGGCCCAGTGAATCGGCCCGCAGGAAGTTATTTTGAAGCTGGCCCACCGCATTATTCGGGGCCGGGAAGAGATTGATGATATTCCTCCCGATTGGGGAGACACGGCTCGCAGGGATCATATTGCCTGCAAATTGATTGCGAACGTATTGCACTCCCGACGGGCAGGCATCCGCGGCCGCGCAAGGCCGGGTTGTGAGAGGGTCGAATACCTTCACGCCATAATCCGTGAAGTGTTGGCCATCCCGGATATTCAGTGGAGGGGTGCTTTGGATCAGGGGGAACGGAACTACTTCGCGCCAACTCTCCTGGCTGAAAAATATGAAGTCCTTGTTCTTGCGGACGGGTCCACCGACGACTCCGCCAAATTGATGTTGATTATGGAAGCCGCGAGGTTGGCCGCCCGCGTTGTTCTGGAACGTATTCGCATCGAAAATGCGATTGCGCCAATAATCGAAAACATCGCCATGCCAATCCTTGCCGCCGGCCTTGAGAGTGGTGTTCACCGTTCCGCCGCCGGTCCTTCCATACTGGGCGTCGTAGGTGTTGGTTTGAACCTTGAACTCCTGGATGGCCTCCACGTTGGGCGCAACCTGCCAGGATCCGAACGTGCTGATGGGCGCGCCGTTCAAGAGGAACTGATTGGTTCCCGGGCGGCCACCGTTAATCTTGTAGTTTCCATTCGTATCCCAGCCGCGTGTTCCTGAAAAGCCGTTGGCACCGAACTGTTCCTGGGTAAAGATCACGCCGGGCGTGAGCGCCATCAGCATGTACGACTGGCGCCCGTTCAACGGTAATTCCTGGGTCCGAATCGGATCGAACACCATTCCGCGGTCCGCGTTGGTGGTCTGAATAATCTCCTGCTGCCCGATCACCGTCACTTCTTGCGTCATCTGGCCAATCTGCAGGGAAACCGGGAGGTTTTGTTTATCGGCAACGCGGAGGATGATGTTCTCGCGGCGGACCGAATTGAAGCCCGCGGCCGTAATCACGACGGTATACGTGCCTGGCTGCAAATAGGGAATGGTGTATTCGCCCGAGGCGGTGGTTCTCACCTCGGTGGAATCATTAGTTTCAATATGAGTGGCGCGGACCGCGGCATTCGGAACGGCCGCGCCAGCCGGATCCGTAACCTGTCCGAGCAAGGTTGCACGGAAGTCCTGAGCGATGGCAATCGAGGCCGCGATAAACGTAAAGCAGATGAAACGCAAACAAGGCGTGGTCAGCATGTAAAGGTCTTTCCCTAAATCGTAAAAGTCTGTAAAGCGATCTACGAGATGATACATCCATCGGGGAGCGGGCGCAAGCCGAAAAATTGTCCAATGTGGGATGAGCTTGAAACAGGGAAGCTTCAGATGAATGCAAGGAAAAAATCTGCCCGATTTCAGGGCGCGATACACTCATGGGCAGGAGTCGAAATGGACGATCAAAAACACCAGCAGAATATCGATCAACAGCCCTGCGGCTTGGGCCGGCGCGACTTTGTGGCGCTCTCGGTGGCCGCGGGATTGGGCGCTTCAGCGGGTTCAGCCTCGGCCGCCGGTTTGGCCGTGGTGGAAACGGACGTGGAGATCAAAACCCCCGACGGCATGTGCGATGCCGCGTTCTTCCATCCGAAGACCGGTTCGCGTCCCGGTTCGCACCCTGGCGTCCTGCTCTGGCCGGATGCCTTTGGCCTGCGCCCGTCCATGCGGGATATGGCGAGGCGCCTGGCGGCGGAGGGTTACGCGGTGCTGGTGCCCAATCCTTTTTACCGGGTCTCCAAGGCCCCCTTTACGGATGCCTCAAAGTTCAACTTCGGAAATCCGGACGACATGGCGAAGCTTCGGCCACTGATGGGTTCGGTAAGCGCGCCCGGCAATGGAGAGCGGGATGCCGTGGCTTACGTGGCCTTTCTCGATGCGCAAAAACAGGTGGACAAGGCCAGGAAGGTGGGAACCCAAGGGTACTGCATGGGTGGCTCATTAGTGGTCAAGACCGCGGCGGC
>JBBQUE010000335.1:0-4769 GCA_038212805.1 Bryobacterales bacterium
TGAGCCGCATTCGCCGGAATGGAATGCGGACGTGGAAGTGGTGTTGGGCCGGCATCGAAAAGCGATGCATCCCCGGTTATATCCCGAAATGCCGGAACATCGCTACGTATGTTTTTATCCCATGGACCGGAAGCGCGGGGAGGAGAAGAACTGGTATCAGCTCCCTATGGAGGAGCGCAAGCGCCAGATGAAGGAGCACGGGCTGATCGGCCGCCGGTACGCAGGTACGGTAAAGCAGATCATCTCGGGCTCGATCGGCTTCGACGATTGGGAATGGGGCGTCGATCTATTTGCGGATGACCCGCTGGTATTCAAGAAGCTGATCTATGAGATGCGCTTCGATGAAGTAAGCGCAGTGTATGCGCTGTTCGGCGCATTCTATGTGGGCGTGCGATGCCCGGCGGCGGAGTTGGGGGGCCTGCTCAACGGTGAGCTACCCGCTGCGTAGCGGCCAGGTTTTTCCGCGCGTTCTGATAGTCCGGTTTCAACTTCAGGGCCTGCCTGAAATCGGCCGCGGCATGCGGGTAATCGTGGAGCTGTAAGTATGCAAATCCCCGCGCATTAAAAGCCGTGGCCAAACCCGGATCGAGCCGGATGGCGTCGCTGAACTCTGCCACCGCAGGTTTAAGCATGTGAGCCTCGGTAAGCTTGCGGCCCTGCTTCTCATGCTCGTCGGCGGAGACACGCGACACGCGGAGTCCGCCTGCCGGGGCGCCAGCCTTTTCCAGTTGGGCGCGAGCGGGCGTCAGATTCGGGCGAACCGCCAGCGGATCCGGCAGCGATGCAGCCGGTTTGCCAAGCACAGACGCCGCGCCCAAGTTTATACCGTTCGCCGGTTCCATGGCCATAGCCTGCTCACGCCCCCGGTTCGGAATCCGGTCCTGCGCCTTGCGCAGAACCGCGAGCGCTTCGGGATAGCCTGGCCGTAGCCGTACCGCTTCCTGAACATCGCTCAGCGCTTTATCGAAATCGCCCGTTAGATAATAAGCGCTGCCCCGCGCGAACCACGCTTCCGGCAAGTTAGGATTGAGGCGGATCGCCTCGGAGCGATCCCGCAGCCCCTCTTCGTGCATTCCCAACTGGTGGTACGATCCGCCGCGCGCCAGGTACGCTTCGGGCAAAGCCGGCCGCAACTGCACGGCATGATCCCGGTCACTTAAGGCCTCTTTATGCTGTCCGGTTTGCACATAAGCGGCGCCGCGCGCCAGATACAGGTACACGTCATTGGGAGCGAATTCAATAGCATGGGTGAAATCGGCGATAGCATCCTCGTTCCGCTTGAGTTTCAGATCGGCGGCACCCTTCAACGAATAAGCCCGCGCATTCCGGGGATCTAACTTCAGTGTCCTATTGAAATCGTCTACGGCCCCGGCGAAATCTCCCGTCTGGCCGCGCGCAAAACCACGTTCCAGGAGGGCTGCCGTGAAATCGGGCTTCAGATGGATTGCCTGGTCGAAATCGTCGATTGCGGCGCTGAAATTTCCCATGGTCACGTAGACGTCGCCCCGCTCCTTGATGGGCCCTGGGTCATCCAGCCGCAAGCGTATTCCATGCGTATAATCTTCAATCGCCGCCTGAGGCTTGCCGAGACTCGCATAAGCTGCCGCGCGACCGTTGTACAGCGCGGGCGTATCCAGGTGGAGCGCCGCCGCCTGATTGTAATCGGCCACCGCCTTCTCGGCCTGATCCGACCGGGCATAGGCCTCAGCGCGCTGGCGGTAGGCGACCGGATCGCCGGGTCCCAGGCGGATGACCGTGCTCAAGTCTTCGATAGCGTGTGGGTAATCGCCCAGGGCCGCCCGTATCTTGGCGCGATGGGAGTAGGCCTGCCAGTTGCCGGGCGAAGCCTCAATGGCCGTCGAGTAAGCCTCGAGCGCCTCCTGGAACTGGTTTTCCTGTTCGAAGCGCAAGCCATCTTCAAAGGTTTTGCGAGACTGGCGATCCGGCGACGCGCCCAGAGCCAACGCGCTCATAGACCAGGCCAAGGTAAAAACAAGAACTAAGTATGCACGCATCCTCAATACCCCCAGGGTAAGACAAGCAGTGAGGGATGTGCCAGGATTCGCCCGAGCATGCTGTCGCGCTCGGAAAATTTCGCCCATTTCAACGACGACACTTCTCCGTCTTCCGCGAAAAAGCCAACACCACCGCGCTTCAGCCGGTCGTCCGACCATGAACTCACGATCTGGCCATTCACCCACGTTAGGAAGTGTCCGCCGTCCACGATTAATCTCACGTGGAAATCCTGACCCTGATTGAGAGTCAGGGACAGCGCGGCTGCGCTGCGTTCCAGCACCTTACCATCCAGGACCACCAGCCGAACCAATTGCGCGTTCGGCTTCGGGCCGGCCCGCAGGATCTGCAGTTTCTGGCCGTAGTAGTGGCGCCGGTCGGATGCGCGGAACCCCCAGCCTAAGCCCTTGCGCTCGATCTTGCACGTGAATTCCAGTTCGTAGTTTTCCAGCCTTTGAGTGGGCTTCCAGATGCGCAAGCCTCCTGGCCGCAGGCGCCCGTCCCAAACTCTCGCTCCCGAGTCCTCCGGGCCGTCCAACCAGCTTTTCAACCCGGAGTGAAAATCCTCGCGTAGAGGCTCCGCGGTCTGCCTGTATATGAATCCGGCTACGGTGGATGCGGGCGTGGAAGCGTCACTGTTTTGGCTCCTGAGCAGAAAGGCCAGACCTCCGCCTAGCGTAAGGCCGACCATGACTACGGTTGCAAATATACGCTTACCGGACACGCGCGAATGACTGTCCAGCTTGCCACGCCACGGATCCAGGTTTCCAAACTGATCTTCAGTTTCCCGCAATGCGCGCGCGGACCGGCTGCGGTACATCTTCCGATGCGCGCCGCTACAGAAGCGCGTATCGACCAGACTCCTCCGCCATCCGATTTTTCTCTGACAGTAAGCACAACGCATATAATCGTCGAATCAGTTTGGCCTCAGTGTAACAGTGTTTTCCGGCATGCAAACCGATTAAGGGAAGATACTGGCATTTCTCAGGTACGTGCGGCTTCTTTTGTCAGGCGCTGATACGCAGCAGCTTGTGGACATTCTCCCAGGTCACTTTCCGGAACACCTGAGGGGAAGCGGATTTTTTCAAAACGGACAGTGTTTCTCTGGCAACACATTTACCGGCGAGGCGGCTGGCCGCGGGATTGCCCGCCTGGGAAATGCCGCCGCCATTGCCGTCTATGCAACTGCAATCACTGCCGAACATCAGCTTATCCTGATGCCGGGTAAGAAAGCCGGCGGTGAACGAGGGGTCCCGCGAGAGCGCATTATTGCCGGAGTTCGCGGACAGGTCGCCAAACAGATTTGGATAATCCGACAGCAGTTTGTCCGTAACTCCGCCCCTTTTGATGGGACCCGACGGGTAGGCCGCCTCGTTATGATAGTCCGCACTCACGTTGGCCCAAAAGGCGTCCGCATGACCGATAAACCGGGTTTTCGGATAAGCCTTCAAGAGTGTTTCGAAGCGCTGAAAACCCGTCGCGAATACGCCTTCGGTTTCCGTGTGCGGGACCTCCTGGAAATGAATCAGGATCGGCACGTCGAGGTCCGCGGCCAGAGCGTACATCCGTTTCAACTCCGGACCGTCGGCGGCGACGTGGAACTTGATTTCTCCCAGACCACCCGCGCCGTCCTTGACTGCCTGCGTTAGAACCTTTTCGGCATCCGGCTTGGTAATGTCAGCGCTGCAGAACCAGGTAAAACGTCCCGGATACTTCTTTTGAATTGCGTGCACCTGTTCAGCCGCGCTGGCGCGGGTGAGAAGATTCGCATTTGAGACACCACAGCCATCCAGGTGCGTGACATTGTTTTCCGCATCGGGCCGCATGTGGAAATGGAGATCCAGCACCGGACCTCCCCAGGACGGGGTCTGCGCCTGCAACTTGCCAGCGGCCGCGATGGCTGTGGCCGATCTCAAGAAGTCTCGCCGATTTAGTTCCATTGCCTTATCGTAGTTCAGTGGAAACACCAACGCGTGTAAGCTGTTTTCCTAATCGCCGAACCGGGACCGGAATCGGGCATTCCGGGACGCCCGATTTAGTACAATGAGTAACACTATAATTGGAATTGCCAGTAGAGATTCCATTGAGACACACACTGCTTTTTTCCGCGCTGGCGAGTTTCCCTCTTTCGGGGCTGGCGTCTGCCGCTGAAACACCCAAGACATTCGAACGGGAAGTTCAGCCATTTCTGGCGAAGAACTGCCTGGGCTGCCATAGCGCGAAACTGAAGACCGCCGACCTCAACCTGGCCGTGCCGGATGGGCCAGCTTCAGTTACCGCGGATTCTGAGATGTGGCGCAAGGTTTCGGCCCGGCTCCACGCCGGGACTATGCCGCCGAAAGGCCTGCCGCGCCCGAACCAAACGGACGTGGACGCCGTCACCAACTGGATTGATAGCGAACTGGTGGCCGTCGAGAATGCAGCCAAACCGGATCCGGGGCGCGTGACCGCCCGCCGCCTGAATCGCAGCGAATACAACAACACCATTCGCGACCTGCTGGCCGTGAAATTCCGCCCCGCGGACGATTTTCCGCAGGACGATTCCGGCTATGGCTTCGATAACATCGGCGACGTTTTATCGCTCTCGCCCGTGCTTATGGAGAAGTATCTTCGCGCCGCCGAAAAGGTCGTCCACACTGCGCTATACGGTGCTGAAAAACTGAAGCCGACGGTCGTCCGGTACCAGCCGCCCTATCGCGATTACCCGCTCAGTGCCACGCCTTTGACGGACTACGATCTTAGCGGTGTTTCAATGC
>JBBQUE010000336.1:0-4758 GCA_038212805.1 Bryobacterales bacterium
ATCGGCTCCCAGGGCCAGAGCCTTGTCGAGCTTTGCCTCGCTCCCGGCGGTCGCGATCACCCGGCAGTGGAACAGTTTGGCGATCTGGATGGCGGCCATGCCAACCCCGCTCGATGCCGCCAGAACCAGGACGTCATCCCCTGCCTCCAATCGCGCGCGGGTGATGAGCATGTGCCAGGCGGTGAGAAAAACCAGCGGGGCGGCCGCAGCCTGGACAAAATCCACTGTCTCCGGAATGGGAAGCGCCGCGTATTCGGGGGCCGCCACAAATTCCTGGTTGCCGCCCGGGACGCCGGTCCCGAAGAGAGTGTAGCGGTCGCAAAGATTATCCCGGCCGGAGACGCAGGCGGCACACTGCCTGCAACTGAGGCCAGGAGAAAGCAGCACCCGCGCGCCGGTTTGAATGCGGGAGCACAGGCTGCCGGTTTCCACCACCTCCCCCGCAATGTCGCTTCCCAGTACATGCGGCAGGGCAAAGCGGATCCCCGGAATGCCGGCGCGCACCCACAGATCCAAATGGTTCAGCGCGCAGGCCTGGACGCGCACGCGAACCTGGTCCGGCTGCAGGACTGGGACTGGGATGTCATCCTGTTGTAATCTTTCCGGCCCGCCATGCTGATGAATCCTTACGGCTCGCATGAATATCTTCATTTTTACTATAAGGTCTTGGCGCTCAACCTCCGATAGAATTGGTGGCAGATGACTGCGCCCCCAGGTTGGATCCAGGTCACGCTCATGACGCTGGTTTTGGTAGCGGCGGTGATCGACGTGCGTACGCGGCGTATTCCGAATTGGCTGTCGGGGGCGGGAATGGTGGCGGGTTTTGGCTTGCAGGGAACGTTGCGAGGCTGGAAAGGTTTGGGCGACGCGGCCATGGGGGCGGGGTTGGCCTTCCTGGTTTATTTCATATTATTTGCATTGCGGGCCATGGGAGGCGGCGACGTGAAATTAATGATGGCGGTCGGTGCCTTGGCGGGGGTCTCGAATTGGTTCATTATTTTTATTCTGGCCTCCATTTCAGGAGGAATTCTCGCTGTAATTTTAATCGTGTTTCATGGTACGCTCATATCTTCGGTAGTAAATTTAGGGTTCTTATTGGGACAGTTGGCCAGATTCCGTGCACCGTACCGGGCCAATCCGGCGTTGGATGTCTCGCATCCCACGGCCGTCACGTTGCCCCACGGGCTGTCAATCGCGGCAGGTAGTCTCCTGTTTCTGGTTTTGGCAAATGCATCTTAGGTGAGGGAATGGCAAGCTTGGCGGGCGCAAAAAGCATTCATATCGCCAGTCCGGATTTACTTCAACCGGATGGGCAACTGCTGTGCTCCTATGACTTGAACGGAGCGCTGGTGGCGATTGAAGCCAACAGTAACCCGCATCCAGCTGCGCGTCGAACTAAATCCAGGTCCGCGGGTGCGGTCTCGTTGGCGGAAAAGCTAAAGCAATTAAACCGGCTAAACGCAGCGAATTATACTTCGTTGAGCGAAATGTTCGGGGAGTTCCTGCGGACCGGCTGCGAAATACTTGGCCTGCCGGCCGGAATGCTTCTTCACATGGATGGAAACTCGAAGGCGATTCTGGCGCTTTCCGGATCTCCCGCTGTTTTTGCGCTCGATGCGCGCCTTGTGAAAGCAGCGAACCGGCTGGCGAACCACCCTCTATCAGGGAAAGATTTACCGGATGAGCCAGATCTGAAGTTCTGCCTGGCGGCCCCGATTCTCGCCGGGACGGATCTCTTCGGCATGCTGATGTTTTCTTCGCACGGGCAAGCGGCCGGCCACGTTTTTTCTCCCGAGCAATGGGATCTGACCGGGCTGATGGCCAGCGGGATGGCGCGATTCATCGTTGAAGACCGGCTCAGCAATGAGCGTTCGCTTCGTGCATTGCGCGAAAAGCACCGCGATCAGATCCTGGAGATGGTCTTCACCAATCAGCCTCCGCAGGAGACTCTCCGGTATCTGACGGCGTGGGTAGAAAGTCATCTGCCCGGGACGGCTTGTGCGATCCTGCTATGGAAGCAGGGCCTGCTGCTGGTGGAATCCGCTCCCAACCTGCCGGAGGCTTTTCGGGATCTGGTGGCTGAAGAACGAATTTCTCTGGCGGTACCGGCGGTGCCGGACCTCGCAAACCGGTTTTCATTTCTGAAAGATTTGGGCTTTGAGCTAAGTTCCACGGCTGCCATAACGTCCGTCACCGGGGCAGCGGTTGGCACCATTCTTTTGCTTCATCCGGCGGGTAAACCGCCCACGGTACCAGTGGAAAAAACCCTGCGGGTGGCTTGCCGGCTGGCAGGGAACGCGATTGAACAGCGCTTGCTGGTTGACCGCCTGGCGCTTCAGGCCCAATCCGACTTTCTCACCGGGTTGCCGAATCACTTTCACTTAATGGAGTTATTGGAAACTTGCATCACGAACGCCCCGGTTGAGGGCGGGGGCTTCGCCGTACTTTTTGCCGACCTGGATCGATTTCAGCAGATCAACGATACGCTGGGACATCAGGTGGGCGACCGGATTTTGACGGAGGTGGCGGGCCGTCTGCGGGCCACCCTTCCGAGCGCCGGCGATTTTGCCGCCCGCATGGGTGGGGATGAATTTGCAGTGGTCCTGCACGGATTGGAAGGCGTTCAGGCCGTGGCGCAAGCCGCCCGGCGGTTTTTGGATGCCCTACGCCTGCCATACAGGATTGACGGAAGGGAACTTTTCGTCACAGCCTCCATCGGGTTCAGCCGCTTCCCGGTTGATGGAAAGGACGCCGTCACCTTGGTCAGAAGAGCCAGTTCGGCGATGTCCCTGGCAAAAAAAGATGGGAAAAACGCAGTGGAGTGCTTCGCAGCGGATTCCCAGAACGGCGGAATCGAGCGGCTGGAACTGGAAACGGCCCTGCGGCGAGCGCTGGAGAAGTCTGAATTCGAGCTGTATTTCCAGCCGATCTTTTCCATGGACGGCGGGCTGGAAGGGTTGGAAGCGCTGTTAGTTTGGAACCATGCCACCCGCGGGCGTGTGCCCGCCAGCGAGTTTATTCCGCTGGCTGAGGAAACCGGTCTGATTATTCCCATCGGAGCGTGGGTTCTGAATGAAGCCTGCCGCCTGGGCACCCTTTGGCGGAAGAACGGTTGGGCTGTGAAACGGATTGCCGTGAACATGTCGGCGCTCCAATTTTCCGGCCCGGACTTCCTGGAGACGGTCGCGGGAGCGCTGGCGGCCAGCGGTTATCCGGCTGAGTTGCTGGAGTTGGAACTGACCGAAAGTTCGGTCTTGCGCGATATCGCCGGCTCGATTCAGCGAATGACCCGGTTGCGCGAGCTGGGGGTAAGGATTGCGATTGACGACTTCGGCACTGGCTATTCTTCCCTGAATTACCTGCGGAGTCTTCCGGTCAGCAGCCTGAAGATCGACCAGACGTTCCTGCGCGACTTAACCGCGCACTCGACCACCCTGACGGTGGTGAAAGCTATTGTGTCGCTGGCGCACCAGATGGGCCTGACAGTGGTGGCCGAAGGCGTGGAGACGGCAGGGGAACTGGAATTATTGCGGGATGCAGGGTGCGACTGTGTCCAGGGACATCTGTTCTGTCCTTCGATTCGAGTGGACCAAGTGGAAAAGCTACTTGCCGATCCCAAGCAGAGGGCCACGAAGAGACTGCGGTCGAAAGGCCGTGCCAGCGGTGCGCATTAACCCGGGCTTGGTCCAGGCAAACTCGCCCTATTCCGTTTGGGCCAAACGCTCGTCCAGGTGGGCCAAGGCTGCTTTCAGAACTTCCTGATACCGGGGGTTACGGGCCGCCGCTATATCGTGAAGCACCCGCGTCCGGTGCAGTAACAAGCCTTCCCGCTCGCGCAGGCGAGCCGTTTCCTTGGGAGTCAATATGACTTTCCCAGGCTGCGGCTGGGCAAGGGCCTCTTCCATTTGGGCTTCAACCGCTTTACTCTCCCAGCCTCGGGCCATAATAGTAACTTGATGCACTTCCCAGTCTACGCTAAAACCAGGAAAATTACTCGTATCGCAAGGATTCCGCGGGAGCTATTTCGGTTGCGCGGTGCGCGGGGTACAGAGTGGCGATAAAGCTGACGAAGATCGCGGCTGCGCCAATCCAGAGTCCGTCCAGCCAACGCGGCGCGAACGGTACATAGCTAAGGGCGTAGACATCTTTGTCCAGCCGGAGCCACTGGTAGTGGTCGGCGAAGTAGGAAATGGAATAGCCCAACGTCAGGCCAATGACGGTTCCGACTACGCCGATGAGCATGCCTTGCGCGACGAAAATCTTGCGGATCTGCTCGCGGCGCGCGCCCATGGAGAGCAGGATGGCGATGTCCCGATTCTTCTCCATCACCATCATAATCAGCGTGATCAGGATGTTTAACGCACCCACGAGTTGGATCAGGCCGATGGTGACGGCGGTTACGATCTTCTCCATGTTGAGGGCGCTGAGGATTTGGTGGAACTGCTCCATCCAGGTGCTGGCGGCGAGTTTTGGTCCCGCGATGCGTTCCGCCGCACGGGCCACTTCAGGCGCCAGATAGATATCGTCGAGCTTGAGATCGATGGTGCTGACCAGATCCTGGACCGAAAACAGGCGTTGGGCGGACGTCAGGTCGGTAAACGCCCAGCCGTTATCAATATCATAGAAGCCAGATTCGAAGATGCCAACCACGCGGAATGGCACCCGCGTGATATGCGGGCCCATGGGCGTAAGTTCACCCTGTGGGCTGATGACGTTGACCACGCTGCCCATCAGCATTCCGGTGCTCTGTGCCAGGTG
>JBBQUE010000337.1:0-4748 GCA_038212805.1 Bryobacterales bacterium
CGCCCACCGAACTGCCCCCTGCCAGTGGCCGGACGTCGGGACGCCGCCTGGCTCTAGCGGAATGGCTGGTTTCCCGAGAGAACCCACTGACGGCCCGCGTGGCCGTGAACCGCATCTGGTCTCACCATTTCGGCCGGGGCCTGGCTGCCACGCTCGATAATTTTGGAAAGATGGGCGACCCGCCGACGCACCCGGAGCTGCTGGATTGGCTGGCGCTGCAATTTATCGATCAGGGCTGGAGCTTCAAGCAGATGCACCGCCTGGTGATGACCTCGCGCGCCTATCGGATGTCCTCCAGCGATTCCACGCCCGCCAACCTGGCAAGCGACCCCGATAACCGTTTGCTGTGGCGATACCCCATGCAGCGCCTGGATGCGGAAAGCGTGCGCGATTCCATCCTGGCCGTCAGCGGCGGTTTGAACCGGGAAATGTTCGGCCCAGCCGTATTTCCCAAGCTGCAGGCCGAGATTCTGGTTTCCCAGCCTAATGGGATCTGGAAACAGGCCGCGGAAGACGACCCGAAAACCTGGCGCCGCAGCGTGTACGTTTACCGCAAGCGCGGCCTGCCATTCCCCATGTTCGAAGCCTTTGACCTGCCTGACCAGAACATCAGCTGCGGTGCGCGCAATGTCTCGACCGTGCCCACCCAGGCCCTGATCCTGATGAACGACGATTTTGTGCTGAACCAATCCCGCCTGTTCGCCGGCCGCATCCGCGAAACCGCGCCGGCCGATCCTGCCCGGCAAGTGGAACTGGCCTACGAACTGGCGCTCAACCGGCCCCCTTCCGATTCGGAACGCCGGCTGGCGCTCGACTTCATTGTTCAGCACGACCTGACCGGCTTGGCGCATGTCATCTTCAATCTGAACGAGTTTGTGTATGTCCGGTAATTACTACTATGGCGGCTAACTACAAATCCCGGCGCGACTTACTCTTTGAGGCCTGTGGCGGAGTCAGCGGCGTCGCCCTCGCCTGGCTGCTGGGCCAGGACAACCTGCTGGCCTCCGATTCCTGTCCCACGGTGCAAACCAACGGTCCGCTGGCGCCTCGCAAACCGCACTTCCCGGCGCGCGCCAAGAGTGTGATCTCGCTCTTCATGAGCGGCGGCGTCAGCCATGTGGACACGTTCGACCCTAAGCCGATGCTGCAGAAATACGCCGGCCAGCCGCTTACTGGCAAGGGTGAAGTGGTGGTCCGGCAAGGCTACCCCGGCCCATTGATGCCCAGCCCGTTCACCTTCCGCAAATATGGGCAATGCGGCATGGACGTTTCGGAAATCTTCCCGCGGATGGCCTCACACGCCGACGACATCGCCCTGATGCGCTCTGTCTTCAGCATGTCGAACGATCATGTGCAGGCCCACTACGGCCTGGCTACCGGCATGATTCGCATGGGCTACCCAAGCATGGGCGCTTGGATAACCTATGGCCTGGGCTCCGAAAATCGAAACCTGCCCGCCTACGTGGTGATCTACGATTCGCATGGCGGACCCTTCGGCGGACCCGCTAACTGGAGCGCCGGCTTCATGCCCGCTACCTACCAGGGCACGGTGTTCCGCTCCAAAGGCACCCCTATTGTGGATCTGCGGCCGCCCGCTAACATCCCGGACAACGAACAGCGCGCCCGCCTGGATCTGCTTGGCAAACTCAACGAGCTGGATTACGAGCGCTTCCCGGGCAATACCGAACTCTCTGCCCGCATCGATTCCTACGAACTCGCCTACCGCATGCAGGGCTGCGCGCCGGAGGCCGTGGACGTAATGCGTGAAAGCGAACCTACCCGCAAGCTGTATGGTCTGGATAACGCTACCACCGAACCCTTCGCCCGCCAATGCCTAATGGCCCGGCGGTTAGTGGAACGCGGGGTTCGCTTCGTGCAGCTCTATCATGGCGGGTTGGGCAATCAAAACGTTGATACCTGGGATGCGCATGAGGACGTGAAGAAGAACCATACCCAGCATGCCGCGGAGGTGGACCAGCCCATCTCCGCCCTGCTGACTGATCTGAAAGCGCGCGGCCTGCTGGATTCCACGCTGGTCATCTGGCATGGCGAGTTTGGACGCATGCCCATTTCCCAGCGTGGAGTGGGCCGGGATCATAACCCCGGAACCATGAGTATGTGGATGGCGGGCGGCGGCGTACGTGGAGGTCAAATCATCGGATCCAGCGACGAGTTCGGTTACAAGGCCGCCGAACAGCCTATATCAATTCATGACCTCCACGCCAGCATTCTGCACCTACTCGGCATGGATCACACTCAGCTCACTTACCGGGCCAATGGACGTAACATGCGGCTAACTGATGTCTACGGTGAACTGATCCCGCAGATTACCGGGTAAGTGGCTTGCCAGAGTCGCTACCAGCGAAATCCAAACGTTACCGGAATATAATCCGTGTGCCGCTGGTTTCCCATGAAGATCCGGTGATAGCGGGCTTCCGCGAAGAATTTGCCCTGCCAGCGAGAGCCGAACTCAACCCCCGCGCCCCCATTCACTCCGGGCTTTAGCACCGATGAAGACGCAATCACTTGCGTAGTAGCGAACTCCACCGGGTAGAATCCGAAGAACGGATCAAACCCCGTCGCCGTGCCAATACCCGGCTGGGTAAATTCCTGGTTCCGATGATACACTCCGCCTCCCCCGATCAGATAAACACTGGCCCGGCCGATAGGAGCCAAATGCACCACGGGGTTGAGAGTGGCCGAAAAGATGCCGACGTCGCCCCCGGGCACACCGATCCTATCGAGCGTGGCTCCGTTGATATTCATCCGGTTATAGTCTGCCTGCACGACTGCCCCGACCCATCGATTGAAATTAACGCCCGCCGTCCCCTGGATATTCCAGCCTGTATTCAGACGTCTGCCCGTTGAGCCTACCGGTTGAGTGAATCCCCCTCCAGCGCTAAAGGTAAAATGGTGGACTTCCTGGGCGCACAATCTGGCCGCAACCAAGGAAAATACTATTCCAAAACGTTTCATATATGCGAGACCCTCTAATTCATATAGGGAACTCGCCGCTCGATCGTTTCACGGAACTACGAAAATTGACTAAGTGGTGTGATCCAGAATCACTTTCCACCCCTTGGCGGTGCGCTGGAACAGCAAAGTAAAAACACCCGATGCCTGGCCTCCGGCATCAGCGCTCCGGTCCAGATGAAAGCGTCCCAGCACGCTCGCATAGCCGCTCCCCAGCAACCGGATCTCGATCTCTGAAAAGCGCAGCGTCCCCATCTTGGCCTGCGTCGGATAGCGCTGCAAATACCGCTCCAGCACGGCCCCATGCCCGCGGCTAATCTCCGTCCCCACGAACGTGGTGCTGGCCGCGTCCGCATACCCTTCCATGAATGCCCGCACATCCCCGCGATTCCACGCCAGCACCTGATCGTCCAACACCTTGCGGATCAACTGTTCCGGACCCGCCGCCAAAAGCGGGACCAGCGCCAGCATGCACCAAACAAATCGAGTCATAGCCGATGAGTGTACCCCATCCAGCCGGACCGCGTTCCCCAGCTGGCCAGCCAGACCGGCAGCTACTGGCGGACTCTGGCGCCGCTCGTTCCCTTCAGCCGGAGCGCTCCAAAGCCCGCGAGTAACAAAATCGGTAGGAAGGTCGACGGCTCCGGGACCGTGGCGGCACTCGCCATAACATAGTCGTAACTTAAGGTCGCCTGAGTCCGGACTGTCTGGTCGTGAAACAACGAGAAGGAAAAACGGTTTGGACTGGGAACGCTGGTGTTGGCGGCCGTGTAAGTCACATTCAGAGGAATGTTCACCATTCCGGCTTGTCCCTGAAAGAACTGGAGCGATGCGGCATCGAAGAAAGTCTGCGAGCCGCCCGCCTGCGGGTTCGGAAGTGGAGTGGGCAAACGCCCAAACAGGTTTCGCGTGGCGTAAAAGTTACCGACCAGTACGTTCTGCGAGACCGAAGATGACGCCTGGCTCGGGCCGATTTGCAGTGTTTCAGTCTCCGTGACTGGAAGGATGAAGGGGTAACTGTTGTTATCCAAACGTTCGCTGATCCAACTAAAGTCGCCAGTCACGGATAGCAGGCTGTAGCTGATGGTTGCAGCACTCAGAGTACCAAGCGAAGAATCGAACGAAGGGAACAGGAAAGCCCCCGAAGCCTGCACAGTGTTATTCAAAGCCCCAGCTTGAATCGGATTGGGCGTAAAAGTAAAGGAAACCGTCGCGGCATTTGCGCCCATTGCGAATACCGCAGCTAAGACTACAAATTTTGAATCCATGCCGGATGCTACCACGCTGCCCGCCGATTCGGTTAACACGGAAGTACCCATGGTACTAAGATAACAAATCGAGTGATAGCCAGTGAGTGCAATCGGTCCAGCCCTACAATGAAAGAGCCCGTGCCGGACCGCGTTCCCCAGCTGGCCAGCCAGGCCGGCAGCTACTGGCGGACTCTGGCGCCGCTCGTTCCCTTCAGCCGGAGCGCTCCAAAGCCCGCGAGCAACAAAATGGGCAGGAAGGTCGACGGCTCCGGGACCGTGGCGGCACTCGCCGTAACATAGTCGTATCTTAAGGTCGCCTGAGTACGGACTGTCTGGGACAGAAACAAGTCGACGAAAAAACCGTTTGGACTGGGAATGCTGTTTCTGGCGACCATGTAATTCACACTCAGAGGAATGTTCACCATTCCAGCTTGTCCCTGGAAGAACTGGAGCGTCGCGGGATCGAAGAAGGTCTGCGAGCCGCCAGCCGACGGATTCGGATTTGGAATTGGAAAACCCAAAAAG
>JBBQUE010000338.1:0-4732 GCA_038212805.1 Bryobacterales bacterium
CTTTTGCATTTCTACTACTTCCGCAAAGTGGTCCCAACGTACCGCATGTCGTTCCGGGGCGCGCGGCTGGCGATGGTCCGCCAAATGGGCCGGTATGGCATCCACAACTTCCTGGGCAACGTTTCCACGCAGTTGGCGAACCAGGGCCCGTCCATTCTGATCGGGCACTTTCTGCCCACTGCCTTTGTGGGCTATTTCCAGATTCCGGTTCGTTTACTGCAATATACGGGTGAGGCGGTAGGCCGCATCGGAGCCATTACCAACTCCAACACGGCGGAACTGGTAGCGAAGGGCGAGCATGACGCGCTCTCGCAGTTGGCCATCTATACGAACCGGTATTGCGTGGCCTTGTTTATGCCGCTCGCGATTCTGTTTTATTCCCATGGCGGAGCGTTCTTCAATTTGTGGCTCCCGAAAGCGGCGTCTTATGCGGCCCCCCTGTTGCCGATCCTCCTTACTTCATACCTGATCTCGGTAATTGGCCAGTTTAGCTCAGGCATGCTGCTGATGGGACTGGCGCGCTACCAGTGGTATTCGCGGGGTCTCTTCGTGGAGGCAGTGGCGGTCTTCGCGGGACTTTGGTACGTTCTGCCGCGCTATGGAATTCTGGGCGCGGCCTGGGTTACGGCCATCGCCATGACTTTGAATCGCGGCCTATTCCTTCCCTGGCTGGTCAGCCGCGTTATGAACTTCAATTACTTCTGGTTCATGAACTCCACTTATACGCGGCCCTTCCTGGCGGCGGCGCCGGTTTACGCGCTCGCCCTCTGGCTATCGACCACTTTCCTGCCGGGAAAAACATGGACTGAACTAGCGCTGATGGCAGTGATTGTGGGCGTGTTGTATTACGCCTTGGCAATTGTGATCTGCCTGCCGCCCCAGCACCAGGCGCTGCTGAGGGGATGGATCGCCCGCAAGATTTCGCGGCCACGTTACGTGGTACAACCAACCTGACATCTCAGAGGATATTGATGGCGCGTGCCGCGATCACGGCCACGGTAGTGAGCGAAATGCCCGATTGCACCATCATTACCAGCTTGGCCCAACGCGAAAGCACGGGCGAATCGGTGGGCGAGAAAGCCGTGCTGGTGTTGAAGGCCAGGAACAGATAATCGACAAAGCCGGGACGCCAGCCCACTTCGCCCATGGCTTCCTTGGTCTCGGCATCCATCACCATTTGGGGAAACAGGAACGCGCCGTCAATATGCTCACCCGTGAGGTCACGCTGATTGGGGCCGCCGGCGTCCAGCCGCCAATACCACGATGCGAACACAATCACGTTGGTGATCCAGAGCACCGCCGCCGAAATCAGCAGGATTTGCGGGGTTTCTTTATGCGCCACAACCGCCGAGATCATCAGGCTCACCGACGCAATCATGGCCAGGGTAAGAACACACAAAATGGTGTAAGCGATGAATTCGTTGATACGGCGTCTGCCCCCGCGATGACTCATCACCACCGCGGTCTGCAGCACTACCAGAATCGGTATCAGGCCCCAGCTTGGGCCAATCGTGAGAGCCTCTGGAAGCACCGCATACATCACCCCGACCGCAAAAACGGCGATGATAGCAGGCCACCGGGGCTCGCCTGGTCTCGGGTTCGATTTTGGCATCGAACACAATTGTCGCGCGAATTGCCGCCCGGGATTAGGTTAGGGTGCGTAACAGATTTGTGGTTAGTACGCTCGGGCGACGCGGCCCAGTTCTCAGAAACTTCACCCGGCCGCGAGCGTCGGCGTTGGAGCGCGCCTGTCAAGGTCAAGGGAACACGGGCCGCTAAGGCTGCTCGCCGGGCTTTAACTTGCGCCACTTGCTCGGGATGGGGGCATTCGGGTCGTCCGCCTTGGGAGCCGTGGGGGTCGCCTTGGCCGCCGGTTGCGGTCCACCCGAATCCTCCTCGGGAGCAATCACCGGTTGGGAACCCCGCGGCCCGTCCGGCTCACTGACGGCGCGCCGCCGCCGGGGACCAGAGTCCCGTGTGATCACTTCCGGATTACTGGTTCCTGAATCGCGGCGAACCGGAGCCTCTGCCGCCACTTCGCTCCCGCTTCCACCGCCGCTAGGGGCTACGTAAGTCCGGCGAAACCGCACTTCGGCATCCGGATACCTGCGCCGGGCACTGTCCGCCAGGGCCACTTCGATGTTCCGCTCCTGCCCCGCGCGGGCTCCCGCTGGAACCAGGAAGTGCAAAGCGTACCGGTGCCGGAGCCGCGACAACGTGGTCTCAAGCGCGGATGCGTCATCCACCGTTAAGCTATCGCCGCCCGAATTCCGCGCAATCTCAGACGTTCCCGCCGACTTCGTATGGGAACCCCCGCCGCCCCCATTGCTGCCGGGATAATTTCCGCCGCTATTACCACCGCCTGGATAACCTCCCCGGTTCCCGCCTTGCCGTCCCGGGCCCCAAACCCCGCCCAACGGACCGCCCAGCGTAATCCCACCGCGTCCGCGCCCGCCACCCGGGTACCCGCCGCCGTTACCCCCCGGGTACCCACCTCCGTTACCACCCGGATTACGGCCACCGTTACCATAGCCGCGATTGGCCATGGCGTCAGGCGCAATCAGAGCGCTCAGCACCGCGTCCGCCTTCACGAAGGCCCGCTCCACGCGCACGGGATCATGTTCCAGTTCGGTCATGTCGTCCGTCAGAATTACCACCGCGCGCCGGGCGTCACTGCGTCCCTCGCGTCCCACATAAGCCGCGGCGTCCAAGAGAGCATGCGTGATATCGGTGCCGCCGCCGAACGTTTCGTCCCGCAACATGTTGTCAAGCTCACGCTCTACCGCAGCCCGGTCGCTGCGGAACGGCAACCGGGTCCGGCTTTTGCGGTCAAAGACCATGATCGCGACCCGATCCCCCGGAGCCAGTACCCGCAGGGCATCGTGCGCGGCGGAGGCAATCCGCTGCACGTGGGGCCGCATGCTGGCGCTAACGTCAAACAGCAGAAGCACATCCACCGGCATCTCTTCGCTGCCAAAGTTCCGGATTTCCTGCGTGCGCCCTTCCTCGCGCAGCACGAAATCGTGAATGCCCAGGCCCTGAATAGCGCGATTGTCCCGGTCCAAAACCTGCGCATCCACGCGCACCAGGGAGACATCGCTGCGAAAAACAACCGGATCGGTAGACTGGGCAAACACCAGCCCGCCCAAAAGCAACGCGGACAGGAACATCGGAAGGGGACGAAGCATTGTCCCTATGATGCGCACCTGCCGCCGGGCGTTTCCGTCAGGTACGGCTTCCTTGCGTCCACACGCCGGTTCCGCGCATGGCCAGGTTCGCCACGTGCCCGGCCCGCGCCGCCGCCACGCCCACCTCAACCGAAGCATTCGGCGTCTTGCGGCTCCGCATGCAATCCACGAAGTTCTGCATATGATCCAGCCCGCCATCGTGCGTGGACTTCACCTCCAACACCGGGTTCTTCGGATCGGGCGATTCGCTGTAGCGCGGCACTTCGTCATACACCGCGAACCCTCCCCGCCACAATCGCATAGCGCCCTTGGGCCCCCGGAACACCAAGCCCCCGCCTTCCAGATATCCCAGCAGGGCGCTGTCAAACTGCACCACCACATTGCCGGGATAGGTCAATGCCGCGCTCATGGTGTCGGGCGTTTCGCGCTCCGTCAGGATGGCGCGCACGCCGTTCGCGGTGGCCCGAATCGGGGAGTCCTGTCCCATATACCAGTGCGCCACGTCCACCCAATGAACGAACAGATCCGTCATCGCGCCGCCCCCGAAATCCCAATACCAGCGCCAATTCGCGAACTGATCGGGCACGAAGGGACGATCCGGCGTGGTTCCCAGAAAGCGCCGCCAATCCAGCTTCGCGGTATCGATGGAGGGCGGGTTAGTTTTACTGGCGATGTGGTTCTGATACCAATAGGTACGAATGAACGTGACTTGGCCAAGCCGCCCGGACGCAACGATTTCCCTGGCTTGGATGAAGTGCTCCCAACTCCGCTGTTGGGTGCCGGTCTGCACCACGCGCTTCGATTCGCGGACTGCCGCAATCAACGGCTCGCCTTCCTCCAGCGTGTGGGTGACGGGTTTCTCGCAGTACACATCCTTGCCGGCCTGGACCGCGGCAATAGTGATTGGCACGTGCCAGTGGTCGGGCGTTCCGATCACGACTGCGTCGATGTCCCTACGGCTCAACACTTCCCGGAAGTCGCCCGTTTCCGTCGCTTCAGCCGCGCATTTAGCCTTGGCCTGCGCGCGACGGGGTTCATAGACGTCGCAAACCGCGACAATATCGTTCCCACCCACCTGGTTCAGCAGCCCTAACAGGTACTGGCAGCGGTTTCCGGTTCCGATGGCGCCGACGCGAATGCGGTCGTTCGCTCCCAGAATCTTGCTATAGGAGGCAGCCGTCGCCACAGCAGCGGCGCGGATGAAGTGACGGCGATCAGGGTTTTCCATAAACGGTTCCGATTGTATCCAATTCGGAACATTTGCGCCCAGTGGTTGCTGCCTACCCGCTAAACTGAAGTGGAAACAAATGGCGAATCCGGAATCTGGCACCACCGCCGTACTCGCCGAAATACCCTCCGTGGCGCGTGACATAGCCCGCGTGCTGGGCGCAAATACCAAAGGCGACGGCTACATGCATGGCAATGGCTACGTGGTCACGTGGGCCATCGGGCACCTGGCGTCGCTGGCGCAGCCGCACGAAATTCATCCCGAGTGGCGGCAATGGCGGCGCGATCTACTGCCCATGCTGCCCAAGGAATGGCCG
>JBBQUE010000339.1:0-4724 GCA_038212805.1 Bryobacterales bacterium
ACGTGATGGGCGAGTAC
Organism: Bryobacterales bacterium; assembly: GCA_038212805.1. Lineage (GTDB taxonomy): Bacteria > Acidobacteriota > Terriglobia > Bryobacterales > Bryobacteraceae > JANXQZ01. The sequence continues at coordinate 18 of JBBQUE010000339.1, forward strand.
GCGGTTCGGGTGCGGGATCGCTGGCAGGCGGGTGAAACGCGCGACATATCGGACGAAATGATGCGCTATACCCTGGCGGTGGTGGGGCAGACGCTGTTTAGCGCCGACGTGGAGGCCGACGCCGCAGAGATCGGGGGTGCGCTCACCAACGTGTTGCAGATGTTCGACATGCTGATGCTGCCGTTCTCGGAATATTTCCAGAAGCTTCCGCTGCCGGCCGTGCGCAGGTTCGAAAAAGCGAGGGATACGCTGGACCGCATCATTTATGGAATGATCGCCGAGCGCCGCGCCAGTGGCCGGGATCATGGCGATCTGCTCTCCATGCTGCTACTGGCACAGGACGAAGAGGCGGCGGCGACCCTCAGCGAAGCCGAGCGGCGGATGAGCGATGCGCAGATCCGCGATGAAGCTCTCACCCTGTTTCTGGCAGGACATGAGACCACCGCCAACGCCCTGACGTGGACCTGGTATCTGCTCTCGCAAAACCCCGAAGCCGAGGCACGCATGCACGCCGAAGTGGATCAGGTGCTGAGCGGGCGAACCCCGGGCTTCGACGATTTTCCCGAACTGCGTTACACCGAAATGATTTTCGCCGAATCCATGCGCCTCTATCCGCCAGCCTGGGGGGTGGGACGGATGAATCCGGAGCCGTTCGAAATCGTCGGCTACGAGATCCCGCCAAAATCAATCTGTATAGTGAGCCCGTTTGTGATGCATCGCAATCCCAAGTTCTATCCGGATCCGGAACGGTTCGACCCTTCACGCTGGACTCCTGAGATGCGCCAGAGCCGTCCGAAGTTTGCATATTTCCCCTTTGGCGGCGGCGCCCGCACCTGCATCGGTGAACGGTTCGCCTGGCTGGAAGGCGTGCTGGCCCTGGCGGCCATCGCGCAAAAATGGAAGCTGCGCCTGAAGCCCGGCCACCCGGTTGAAATGCATCCCCTAATTACGCTTCGGACTAAGCACGGAATGCAGATGAGGATAGAGCCCCGGTGACCAGGACAACGCGCGGCAAACGTCCCCGTCTATTCCTGATTGATTCTTACGGATTCATCTTCCGCGCCTATCACGCCCGGGCGCGTTCCAGTGCCGCGCCTATGCGCACGGCGGCCGGCATTCCTACCGAAGCAGTCTACATTTTCCACAACATGCTGCGGAAGCTGATAGCAACCTACAAGCCGGAGTACCTGGCGGCGGTCTGGGAGAGCGGGCGCAGCTTTCGCGAGGAAACGCTCTACGCCGAATACAAGGCGAACCGCTCCGAAACCCCGCCGGACCTGCTACAGCAGATTCCCTACATTCGCCGATTACTAGATGCCATGCGGATTCCCATTTTGGAGTTCGACGGCTTTGAAGCCGACGACGTGATTGGGGCCATCGCCAAGCGCGCGGCGGAACAGGCTGACGTGGTGATCGTTTCGAGCGACAAGGACATGCTGCAACTGGTGGACGACCGGATCCACATGTACAATCCGGTGAAGGAAGACGTGTGGTACGACCCGGCGGAAACCGAGCGTTTCATGGGCGTGAAGCCGTCGCAGGTGGCCGATCTGCTGGCGCTGAAAGGCGATGCGATCGACAACATTCCGGGCGCTCCGGGGATTGGCGATAAGGGAGCCAAGGACCTGATTGTGCGGTTTGGATCGCTGGAAAATGTGCTGGCCCACGCGGGCGAGGTGGAGCGGAAGACGTACCGCGAGAGCCTGCTTAACCACCGCGATCAGATTCTGCTCAGCCAAAAATTGGCTACCATCGACATCACCGTTCCCATTGAATGGGACTTGGCAGGCTGCGTGGCACAGGAACCGGACTTCGCCGAACTCAAACCGGTCTATAAAGAGATGGAATTCTTCAGCTTCCTAAAGGAACTGGGGCCGACCGAGGATAGCCATACTCGCGAATATAAGACGCTCACGGACGAACTCGAGGTGGATGCCTTCCTGGCATCCCTGGCCCCGGATCAGCCGATCGCAGTTGCAATTCAAACCATGGCGGAAGGATCCCTGCCGCTCAGCATGATCGGGATCGCGCCGGCACCGGGCCAAGGCGTGGCAATTTCGACGGAATACATCTCACGGCTGAAGCCACTGCTGGAAGACGCATCCCGTCCCAAGTTCGTGCATGACCGGAAAACTTTGCTGCCCTTGCTGCAACGTTTCGGGATAGCCCCGCAAGGCTTTGAGCACGATGTGATGCTGTATGCCTTTCTGCTCTCGGCCGATCCTTCGGGGTGCAGCTTGGAGAGTCTGGCCGGCCGTTTTCTTGATCGCAAGCTGAGTCCAGCGGCCGAGCAGCAGGCAGACACTGTGTTTGCGTTGGGGCAAATGCTGCTCCCCCAGGTAGAAGCCCAGGATCTGATGGGGGTCTACCGAACCATCGACCTGCCCATGGCGGATACGTTAGCGCGCATGGAGGCGACCGGCATCCGGGTGGATCCGGCCCAGCTGAAAGTGCTGTCTGAGCGCATGGATATTGAGGTGCAGCGGCTTACGCTGGAAATTAATGATTTGGCCGGCAAACCGTTCAATATCAACTCTCCCCAGCAACTTGGCAAGATTCTGTTTGAAGACCTGAATCTTCCAACGCCTTTCAAGTACGGGAAGGGGAAGGTGGTTTCGACCGCGGCCGACGTGCTGGAAACTTTGGCGGTTGACCATCCCATTGCGGCGAAAGTGCTGGAATACCGGCAGCTGGCGAAGCTGAAAGGCACCTATGTGGACGCGCTCCCGCTGCTGATCGATCGGGCAACCGGGCGCCTGCACACTACGTTTAATCAAACCGGGGCAGCGACCGGACGACTTTCGTCCTCGAACCCCAATTTGCAAAACATCCCGATACGGACGGAACTGGGCCGGGAGATCCGCGCCGCGATCGTGCCGCGGGAGGGCTGGAAACTGGTGGTAGCCGACTATTCGCAAATCGAGCTGCGCCTGCTGGCCCACATGTCGCACGACCCCGTCCTGGTGGCGGCTTTCCGGAACGGCGAAGACATCCATACGCGCACCGCCGCGGAGGTCTTTCGCACTCCGCCCATTTTGGTAACGCCCGAAATGCGGCGCGCGGCCAAAGCTGTCAATTTCGGGATTGTCTACGGCCAGACACCTTTCGGCCTGGCGTCTTCTCTGAATATCGACCGCAAGGAAGCGGAACTTTACATCCGCGCATATTTTGAGCTGTACGCCGGGGTAAAGAAGTGGATCGCCCAAACTATTGAAGAAGTTCGCCAATCCGGATTCGCCATCACGATGTTCGGCCGCCGCCGTCCCATTCCCGACATGCATAACCGAAACCCCAACGCGCGCGCATTCGCTGAGCGGACAGCCGTCAACACGCCACTGCAGGGGACGGCGGCCGACCTGATCAAACTGGCCATGATCCGCATAGACCACGAACTAGGACGACGCAACTTTGAAACCCGCATGTTGCTGCAAGTGCACGACGAACTGGTCTTCGAGGCACCTCCGGACGAAGCCGAAGCGGTGGCCGATCTGGCCCGTGTGGAGATGGAAGGCGTCCGGAAGCTGGAAGTACCGCTGATTGTCGACGTGGGCGTGGGAGATAACTGGCGCGAAGCAAAGTAGAAAGCCCTTTAGATGAACTTGATAGGAATTTTCGATTGGACGCTGGACTTTGAACCGCCATACGCTAGATCATGGCTACAATGCTAATGGAACCGCACTCTTCGCAAATCGCGTTGCTTCATCGCATCAGCAGTATCGTCAGCTCTGAGTTGTCACTGGACGAGATGCTGGGTGAAATTGTGGGATTGACGGCCCAAGTCACCGAATGCGATGCCTGCCTTGTTTATCTGTTGGAGCGGGAGACCGGAGAGATCGTACTCCGCGCATCCCAGGTACCGCACGCCGCCGATCTCGGCAACCTTCGCATGAAGATGGGCGAAGGCGTCACTGGTTGGGTGGCCGAACACCAATCGGTGGTCGCGCTGGCATCGAACGCCGCCAGCGACCGCCGGTTCAAGCGCTTCCAGGGCTTGATTGAAGACACGTACGAGGCTTTCCTGTCTGTCCCGCTGGTGAGCGGCGGGGAGCTGATCGGGGTCATCAATGTCCATCACCGCCAACCGCACGACCATAGCTCAGACGAAGTTGCCCTGCTGACGTTTGTGGGCGAGCAGATGGGTGGAGCTATTTCGAAATCTTCCCTCTCCGATCAAAACGCCAAGCTGCTGGAAGAAACCCAGGAGATGAAGCGGCAGTTGGAAACGCGCAAGCTGGTGGAGCGCGCCAAGGGAATCCTGCAGACGAAGCACGGCCTGAGCGAGGAAGAGGCGTATCTTCGTCTTCGGAATGAGAGCCGCCGCCTGCGCCGCCCCATGCGCGACTTGGCCGAAGCGGTAATCCTGGCTGACGATATGAGTAAGAAGGGCGGCGATAAATCCGTTCTACGCGCCTCGGGTGGGCCCGACGAACTAATGCAGTAGTACCAGGGTAGCGAGCGCGAGATAGCAGGCCAGAGTCACAACGTCGGTTAAGGCGAGCACGGCGGGTCCGGCCGCGACCTTCGGATCCAGTTTCCACTTGTGAATCAGCCGCGGCAGGAAAATGCCGAGGGTTGTTCCGATCACCGCCCCGAGCGTGACCGCAACTATCAACACTGCCCCGATTCCCCAGGATCGCAGCCAGCCCAGCGCGACTGCGCTCACTACCAGACCGGATGCCGCGCCCAGTAATGGCGCGATGCGGTACT
>JBBQUE010000340.1:0-4719 GCA_038212805.1 Bryobacterales bacterium
TCGCTTGTTGAGCTTTTCGCCGATGCGCTCCCGGGTGGCCGATACGTGCTCGACTGCTTTGAAATCGAGGGTGGTGGAGTAAATCCGGGGCTCCACCGAGGCCAGTAGTTCTTCGCCGATCGCCAAGTCGCCGCCGGCAACGCGCGCCTTGATCAGCATTTGCAGCTCCCAATCGCGAGCGCGCTGCTGGTAGTACCTTTTGGCCGAGTCCAGCGAGATACACGCCTCGCCCAAGCTGCCGTCCGGGCGCAGCCGGAGATCTACCCGGTAAGACGTTGAAAGCAGTTGGGTTAACTGATTCGCAAGCTTTTGGTAAAACTGATGATCTCCGCCGCTTGCATAGACAAACATCAGGTCGATGTCGGAACTGTAATTCAGCTCACACCCGCCGAGCTTGCCCAAGGCGATTACGGCGATTCCGATGTGCGGGGTGAGGGCTGCCTGCAAGATGGCGTCGGCCAGATTGGACAGTTCGGCCGTGATTTCGGACAGGGTACCCAGGTCCAGAACGTCGCGGATTAGAATCCGAAGGATTTGCCGGCGGCGAAAGAGCGCCAGCGACTCTTCCGGTCCGATCAGGGCGGCGTAGCCTTCGACCGTGGTCACCTGATCCAGACGGTCCATGGTGTCCATCCAGTCCGGTTGCTTTACCACCTCTTCGGAGAAGAAGCGCGAATAGGAGAAAACCGCCAGCAAGGATTGGAGAGTGGAGGGGGAATCGAGAAAGCGCGCGTAGTAGGCCGGGTGGCTTTCCTGGAGCTTGCCTAAATAGAGCAGTACCTGGTCGGGATCGGGAGAACGTTCCACCAAGGATGACAGCTTGGCGGGGGTTGGAGTCATTCTGAGAGAAAGAAAAGGCCTTCCGGAAAACCGGAAGGCCTTTTCCCCTTAATCGCCGAAGGAGCCGACTTCTTCCTGTACTGCAGGTTTTGCCGCAGGCTTGGGGGCGGCGGGCAGAATGGAATTGATGGAGACCAGATCCGTGGGTGCCGGGGCCTCTTTCAGAACGTGCTGGCGGTACATGGCTGCCATACGCTCATTTTCCTGCTTCGCTTTGAGATCGGCGTCGCGCTTACGCGTTTTTTCTTCGCGGGCCGTCTTGGCGATGCCCTGGTCGTCAAGATCGGTCTGCTTGCCGCGGTTTACGTCCTCAGCACGCAGGATGAGGGTGTTCTCGGGGGTTCCGAGGACCACTTTCTTGCCGCCGGCAATGATCTCATGACGTCCGTGCTCTTCATACCACTTGGTGAGGGTGGAGGTCATGTGCATCTTTTCGATGATGTTGCGCCAGCCCACGCCGGTGTTGTAGGCGCAGAAGGAGATTTCCCCTTCCTGGGTGGCGTAGGGGATGATGCACTGCTCGGTACGGCGGAAATCGTAGTTAAAGAGATCCTGGAACCACATTCCAGCGATGAACAGGAAGTTCCAGCGATCCTTGCGGCGCTTTTCGATGTCGGCCATGGTGCGGTCGCCCGAGACACTGCCGTAGTCGCGACCGGAGACGTGGAAGCACTTGTCGAACTTCTCCATCATGTCGGTCAGCTTGAAGTGCGTGGGGGTTTTGAACGGATCGTAATTGCGCAGCAGCGCGAGGGCGACGCCCACGGCCGAGAGGAACTTTCCGCGGGCGGCATCGTTGATGCGGGCCAGATCCTTAGCAAGCTGCTCAGCATTGAGGAACGCGGTGACGGGAGCGAATTCCTTGGTTTCCTTGTCGATCATGACGGCCATGCCGATACCGCAGTTCGGGTGGCAACCGCAGCTCAACTGGCCCCACTCAGCGCTGGGTCCGTGGATGAGATCGGCGAAATCTGAGAAGGTGCTCATGAACGAGATGGGGAACCAGTCACGAACGGGCTCGCCCATGCCGACCTGATTCTTCACATCGTGCGCCAGGTGCGACAACGTGTAGCGCTGGGCATGGCGGCGATCGTCGGTGATGGCTTCATCGCGGCCAGTGAACGAAACCGGCTGGAAGGAAAGGAACGAGATCTTCTTCGGATTATCGAGCGCGAAGCGGATCACCGCCCCAACCTGCTCATTATTAATACCGTTGATGATGGTGATGACGGGGACAATTTCGACGCCCGCCCCATGCAGGTGGTTGATGGCCTGCAGCTTTACGTCGAACAGGTTGCCGACGGCGCGGTGCGAATTGGCTTCGTTTCCGATTCCGTCGAACTGCAGGTATGCGTAACGGAGACCGGCTTCGGCGGCCTTGGTGCAAAGTTCCTTGCTCTTGGCGAATTCGATACCGTTGGTGGCAGCCTGAACGCTGTTGTAACCCACCTTACGGGCGTAACGAACGGCGTCAAGGAAGTACGGGGAAAGCGTGGGCTCACCGCCCGAGAACTGCACCGACATCTGGCGGCGTGGCTTGATCTGCGCGGCGTTATCGAGCAGGGTCTTGATGTCTTCCCAGCCGAGTTCATGAACGAAGCCAACTTGATTGGCATCCATGAAGCAGGGATCGCACATCATGTTACAGCGGTTGGTGAGATCGACGGTAAGGACGGAGCCGCGGCCATGGGTGATGGTGCTGGTGCCGTGCTTGTGCATCTTTTCATCGTTGTGGGCGCGGATGTCGCGGCCGGGGAATACGTCTTCCAGGTGCTTGAAGAACGCGGTGTCCATGGCCATGACGTCTTCGAAGTGCCCGTGGATGGCGCAATCCTTCACCATCAGGATCTTGCCATCGCGCTCAATGATATTGGCTTTGATTTCGCCAACCTTTTCGTTCAGCAGGATTTCGTGGGGCAGCTTGCCATCAACGATCTGTTGGCGGATATCCGGGATGCACTTGGGGCAAAGCGAATCGGTTTCGCGGGGCCAGCCGAGGGTGGGCTTCATCTTCTCGTAGCTTTTGAGAAGGGGCTTGTCCGACCATTTCGGGGTGAAGGACGGGTTCTGCCGGATCTGGTTGAGTTTATCGAATACGGTCCAGGCCGCGCCCGCCGCCAGGGTGACCGCTTTCTCTGCGTATTTAATCGGCTTTGGCATAAGTGTCTCGGGGAGTGCTATCGAGCCTCTGAAATGAATTTTTACAACCCGGCAGATACAATCCGCCCGTCATAGTACCGTCCTGTAGTATACGGAAAGGATACGGAAGCGGATACGAAGTTTTATTAAAGGGGCAAGTTTTCATGGTGTATGGTGCCAATGCCCTGTCGAATGGGCAGCTTACGAGGAACGTAAAACGTCTGGCGCGGGAGTGCGGCTTCGAATTGGCCGGCGTGGCGGGGGCGGAAGCTTCACCGGATTGGGACCGCTACCGGACTTGGGTGGACCAGGGGAAGGCCGGGGCCATGGGATATCTGACGGATCATCGAGCGGATTTGCGGATGGATCCTGGGCGTCTGTTGCCGGGGGTGCGGTCTCTTCTTTGCGTGGGTAAGCTGTACAACACTCCGCGGCCGTATTCGGCTGAGTTTAGCGATTCCGAGCGCGGTTGGATTTCGCGGTATGCGTGGGGCGAGGATTACCATGATGTGCTGCGACGGGATCTGGAACGGTTGGTGGCGCTGCTGCCGGCTGGGGAGGGATACCGGATTTGCGTGGATACGGCTCCGCTGTTGGAACGTTCGTACGCGCATCGGGCGGGGTTGGGTTGGATCGGCAAGAATACGTGCCTGATCAATGAGCCGTTGGGGTCGTGGTTTTTTCTGGGTGAGGTGCTGACTACGCTGGCTTTGGAGCCGGATGCGCCGCCGCCGGACCGGTGCGGGACTTGTACCCGGTGCATTGAGGCGTGCCCGACGGGTGCGATTGCAGCGGACGGCTATGAGCTGGATGCGCGGCTGTGTATTTCGTACCTGAATATTGAGTTGCGGGGGCCGGTTCCGGAGGCCTACCGGGCGGCTATTGGGGCGAACGTGTTTGGGTGCGATATCTGCCAGGATGTGTGTCCTTGGAACCGGCGCGCACCTTATACAGAGGAGCCGGGATTTGTGGCGCGCAATGGGGAGCCTCCGCTGGAACGCATGGCGGCGCTGACGGCGGAGGAGTTTCGGGTGATGTTTAGGAAGACTCCGGTGGCGCGGGCGAAGTATGCCGGGTTTCTGCGCAACGTGGCGATTGCGATGGGGAATTCGGGGCGGGAGGAGTTCCGGGCGGCGCTGGAACGGCTGGCGCGATTTCCGGATGGGCTGGTTCGTGAGCATGCGCTTTGGGGGTTGGGGCAGCTTTAGGTTTAAGGCTGGAGTTGGGTCTGTTCTGCAATTTTTGTTGTGGGCAGCGTGGTTCATCTCCGGATCTAGGTTCGTTTTGCGTTTTTTGCGTCGGGATTGGGAGACACGTAGGGTCCAGTTGCGGCCTGGTGGAGGACCGCACGGCAAAGACGGTGGCTTGGAGCTTGCATAATCGAGGCCTCCCTTTTGGTTTCGATGACGTGGAATTCGACGACGCGTTGAGGGCAGTTTACGCGGGTCATTCCGCCTTCAGATTCGCATGAGATTTTGAAAACGCCAGGACGGCAGACGGTAAGTAGTTGAGGGGAACGGGAAGATACTGCAACATTCGATTGGAATGCATTCTTGCAGCCAGCCTGCGACTGCGAACATAACCCCTATTGCGTCTCAAATTGGGCGGTGATATACTTCCGCTAATTCTTCGGTCGTTTGGTACTTTCACTGGGGAAAAGCCGAAGTGTAAATTTATTAGCACACGAAAAGGGTATCACACGTGCTAAGACAGTCGTTACTTTTTTCCAGGTTGAGTTTT